>CAJVYN010000126.1 GCA_913009355.1 uncultured bacterium
TAAGTATGAGGTATATGTGTGTTGTTTTTTTTTTTTTTTCAAGCAGAAGACGGCATACGAGATAAAGGAATGTGACTGGAGTTCAGACGTGTGCTCTTCCGATCTGCACAGGATATTTTTTTTGCAAGTGCCTTCTATGATAAATTAGTCCGAGAAAAGAAAGACGTCGCTTACTATGGCGATAAGATTACGGTCGAAGACAGCGGTAAAGTGCTGATGCGGTGGAAGATTTCAGATAACGAGTACAGGGTGATCTTCGCAGACTTAACTGCTGAAAATGTTTCCGCTGAAGAATTGGCTGAACTTGAAAAGGGATTAGCTAAATAACAAGTGCCCTTGCTCAGCGTTTGCAAAAAAAAGTTTACAATCCCCAGGCCTTGGTGAAGGCACGGACTTGGCTGTATACAGCCCAAAGTCATACACAGAAGCATTGTTTGACAGATTTGCTGCTGTTGGCTATAATGCCATTATGATTTCAGAAAAAGATAAAACGACAATAATCGATACCGCTTCCCGCTATAAAGCAAGCCTGGTATTGCTATTCGGCTCATCTGCTGACCCAAAGCAGCAAGCACAAGACATCGATCTGGGTGTTGAAGGTATCAACCCGAAAGATTTCTTCAGGTTCTACGGTGATTTGCTTTTTAGTCTTTCCAGGCCTGTGGACGTGATAGACCTGTCAAGTAAGAGTAAATTTACTGAAATAGTGCGACAGGAAGGAATACCTCTTTATGGCTGATATCCATCAGCGAGTAGAAGCTGAGTTCGAGAATATCGAAAAACTCCTTTCGGAGTTGCCCGCTGGCAGTTCCTACTCGCAGTTGTCGGTTCTGGAACGGGCGGGACTCGCCACTGTTATTCACAATTTTTATAATGGAATAGAAAACGTCCTCAAGCAGATTATCCGGCATCGCGGTATTGAAACTTCCCTCGGGACCGTCCTGGCACCGCGACCTGGTGAACCTGGCGAGCAACTCAGGTATTATCTCCAAAACAACTGCTGAGGAATTTCGACGGTATCTGGCCTTTAGACATTTCTTCAGCCATGCATATGCGTTCGAGCTTAATGGTAACCAAATTGAGCCGTTAGTTCGCGACGCCAGGGAAATTTTCAAGCGTTTTAGAGACGATATCACCAACTTACTTGAGTAATGAAAATACTATTTTATAGTCCCCAGGCCTTGGCGAAGGCGGCGAAGCTGCGGTCGTAAGTTTTTTCCACCTCGTCGGGGAAACAGCAGGCCGGCAACTGCCTGCTCGATAAATGATAGCTCAAACAATCACAGCACGTCCCCTTTCTGTCACAGCCCGGATAACTGCAATTGCAACTTTGTAGATTACGCTCTTTTTTACATTCCATAAAAAATCTCCGTTTTAAAAATCCTAAATCCGAACTTCTAAGCAATATCGAAATCCTGCGTCTAAAAAAAGAAGAGACAGGATAACAGGATAGAGAAATTCTTTGGCCAAGCAGGGTACCAGATACGAAAACAATGGAGACGAAGGGAATCGAACCCTCATTCCCGCGATGCGACCGCGGTGTGCTCCCGTTACACCACGTCCCCTTAACTTTTCACAAAGAGCTGTCGATGGCAAAAACCATCGAAATTTAAAAGGGTTTTAAGTCAAGCTTGGCCAACGACTTAAAACCGCCATTTTTCATAGCACAGTATTTTTTCTATCGGCTCGCGCTTCGGTTTTTTCATTTCATCTGCCGGGTAGCCAACAGCCATTAGTTCAATTACAGCGATATTGTCCGGGATGTCCAGTATTGATCTTATTTTTTCCGGATAGAACGAGCCTATCCAGCAGGTCGCTAATCCTGAGTCTGTTGCCTGCAGGCAGATATGTTCAAGTGCGATAGCGATATCGATAGGCCCGATTGGTTGGCCGCACCGCATTACATAATCACCGTTGCTGCAGGCGATTATGATTGCCCCTGCCTTTTCCAGAAACTTTTGGTCACATGCCGCTTCAGCGATTTGGCGTTTTTTTTCTTTATCCGTTACCACTACGAATCGCCAATCCTGTATATTCTTAGCCGAAGGTGCCAGCCGAGCCGCCTCGAAGATTTGGTCGAGCTTTTCCTGCTCTATACCTCTTTGCTGGTACGCCCGGCAGGAATATCGCTTACGAATGGATTCAAGTACTGTCATAAAAACACCTCAAGTTTCTATTGCTGTTTTTGCTGTTTTGGCCCGCTAAATAAAAACTCCACAAAAGGCTCGATTTCTGTTAGTATAAAATCTCAAGAATATTGACGCAAGGATTAAAAAACTGTATTTTTATAAAGCTTGCCTCAAAGTTAATATTTTGTGCCGTTGATAGCTTTTATAATCGAAACCGGGGCGATTAGCTCAGTTGGCTAGAGCGCCTGCTTTACACGCAGGAGGTCACAGGTTCAAGTCCTGTATCGCCCATTATAGCCGAAGTGGCGGAATTGGCAGACGCGCGGGATTCAAAATCCCGTCCTGGCAACAGGGTGAGGGTTCGAGTCCCTCCTTCGGCAGTGGCTGTTTAAGTGCCGGTAAACCTGACTGCTGGTGCTATTCAAGGCAGTGTCACGGTGACGCAGACGGACTATCAGAAGGCAAGGGCAACTACCGGGTTTACACTGCTGACCTGAACATTATGCTCACTAACTGGGGTACGAATGCTGTTGACCCAAATTGCCCATAATAACGGTTAATCAGCTTTTAGAGAGGCAAGTCTTTGACTTGCCTCTTTTTTTGTTTATTCGGATGCTGATTGTGTTATAATTTTTTGACGCTGATTATGCAGATTAACGCAGATTTTTTTAATATTATTTATTTCAGTGAAATCTGCGTCTAACAAGATTAAAGGAATATAATATTATGAAGCAGTTAGTGGTACTGATTGGATGTGCGGTTGTTCTGTTAGGGTTTGTGGGCTGCCAGAGCACCAACAAGAGAGTCGAGGTTATTATCGAAGACGGGGGGCAGTTTCCAGAGTTTCTCGTTGGCACATGGAAGGCAAATAAGGGCGGCTGGGAAATTGTCTTCGAGCCGGATGGGACAATTTCATCAGCGGTAATTCCTCTCGGCAGAACAAAAGTTGCGCCGGGACAGACTACGGTCGTACCTATGAAACTCGGCGGTAAAGGTGTGTATAAGGCCGGAAATTGGCTTGTCCAGTACTCCCCGGCCAGCAGGGAACTGACGGTAGAGATTGTGATTGAGTCTTTTCGTGCTCAGATAGGTCCCAGTGCCGTAAAGGGTTCCACCAGGGATTATCTTACAGGTACGGTTTCAGAAGATGGAAAATTATGGGATGTTGCGTGGCTGAGTGTTCCAAAATATATTGTAGATATTCCTGAACGCAGGAATCAGGAGCTTCCAATTGACCCCTATTATAATGAAGCAAAAACGGTGCTCTTTGAGAAAGTTGTAGAAAATTAGAAACCGCACTATTTGGTGGTCTGTTTTGATTTTCTAAATTCGACAAGTTCCAGATACCTTTCCAATTGAGCGATGCTTTCTTTCCGGCCATAGTGCGAGGCAAGGGAGATTGCTTTTTTTAATGCTGTGATTGCTTCATCATATCTGCCTTGAAATTCAAGTGATTGGACGAATTTTATGTGGTTGGCAAGGATAGCGGGATTAAGGGCTATTGCTTTGCTAAAGCATACCGAAGCCTCATTGAAATTCCCTATAGTTGCCAGCGTATCTCCGAGCCGAACCCAGGTTCTGAGTGAATCGGGATTTTGGGCAAGTTCGGTGCGATATCCTTCTATGCCCTTTTTATAATGTTCGGTAGATTGTTCAGACCGGCCCAGTTGCTTTAAGACCGTTCCCAGACTGACGTGGATATTCGCCATATTGTCCTTGAAATCAGCTCTCTCATTGTATTCAAGGGCTTGCCGAAAAGTACCTGCCGCTGCTTCCAAATTGCCCTGTTTGGCCTGGATAAATGCTATTTCGTTAAAGGCAAGAATCGACATTGTTGGGTCGAGCTTGATAAGTTCTTCGTATTTTGCGATCGACTGTTCCAGTTTGCCCTGGCGCTTAAGCTCTTTTGCCTGCTCCCGATACTTCCCCGCTAAAAGGTCTATTGCACTTTGTTGTACCACCGGAGCCAGCATATTTTCAACAGGAACATAATCGTCAGTCATTAAAATACCTCGCGACCTTTGCCTGATTGTTTCCATTTCAGAATCGTTTAGATACCAGAAATCCAGTCCTGCTTTGTACCGGTGAGTCAGCTTTTCGGGTTCCATTTCCCTTTTTGAGGCAATCAATACGAATATTTTACGATTAGAGTGAGGGCCGCCTTCCGCTATAACGTAAACATAAGGGAATGTTTGCTCGAGTGTGTTAACATAGGACCCCAGAAAACGGGCGCTGTTGTAGGCATCAATCGAGTTTATCATATAGACGCCGTCATCGGTCAGGATTTTGAAGATTTTGTCATTGAATTCTTTGGTTACCAGTTGGTAGGGCACAGAATAGTCGCTGAAAGCATCTTCATAGATAAAGTCATATCGTGTTATCGGGCCGCCGTTGCGCTCCTGCCGAAGCAGTTCGTCAACGTAGTTGCGGGCATCCATAGTAATAGTATTTATTGGGGTATCTCTGGAAAGCCCGAACGCCTGCATTGCCGCCTCGGTAATGCGCGAATCGATTTCAGCTACGTCGTTGCGACTGCCCGGCCAGTTTTCTTCAATATACCGGGGGAAAACATATCCGCCGCCGCCTATATGCATTACCGAAAGCTTTTCAACGTTTTCGCTGAGACCGTGGGTAATAGCTGCAAATATTATGGTATGAAAATATTGCAGATTATTTATGTCACCCATTATTATTTTGCTGTGCATTAGCTTGTCCTGCATAAAGGCACGTTTATCAACTGTCTCAGAAATGCGCTTTACGGCAACATAGCAATACGGGGTTTCATCTTCATAAAGAATGTTCGGATTTGGTTCTTCCCGCAAGGAAAGGCTTGCGCCGGTATCTCTGGCCCAGTCGAGAGGCGCCATTCCCATAGTCATTAAGGCAATAAAAATTGCAGCCCATAAGTATAGTACCCAGAGCCGGGCCCAGTACAGAATAGCCATCAGCAGCAAAGCAACGCCGACTGTCCAGATAATGGCGATGGTTCCCATTACAGCTATCAGGTAGAAACCCGTGAGAAACGTACCCATAATACTGCCTGCAGCACCCCATGCATAAATGTCTCCGACGGTTCTGCCTGTCGCCAGCCCGCGGTCCAGAGCCATCTTCGCAACTACCGGACTTATCGTCCCCAGCAAAATCGACGGCAGTAGAAATACTAATGAGACGTGACTAAACACCCGTACAGGCCAGCTTAACTGCCATAGCCATATCCATTCACCCACAATGTTGTTCAGAATAACAATCATAACGCAGGCCACCGAGGAAACCCCGAAGAGTACAGCTAACGCCTTTCTTGCGGGGAAGCGGTCTGCAATTCGACCGCCCAGATAATTGCCTATAGTAATGCCCGCCAGGACTACGCCTATTACTGCTGTCCACGTATAAAGAGATGAGCCGAGATGGCGGGCAATCAATCGGCCCGCAACCAGTTCCAATACCATAATACAGCCGCTTGAAAAAAATACCGTGGCACTGGGAATAAGTATGGACAAAAAATTTCTGGATTTGCTCATATCTATCGCTCCTTTTGCGTATCGGGGGAAAGTATAACAAACTTGCCTGCTTCCAACAAGTGGATTTTCAGTAGTCAAAGTAGGCAACACCGGTTGAGTCTGTGCCGGACCAGTTTAATTTAATTTCTTTGGTTGCCGGCTTATATATCCAGCCATAAAGGTTGGTCCGAACCGGTGCAGCTGGAAAATTCTCACTATTGCCAATTACTTTTAGTAGGGCTTCGTCATTAAATGGATTGACAGGACGTTTAGACAGGTAGCTGCTATTTTTAATTAGCTGATCGAAAAATGGTTTGTCGCCTGGTACCCGTGAAGAGTCGTTGCCGGGGTATCCCGGTGCAACGTCATCGTGCTGGGCAGCGTACACCTCTATCGCGTTTCGCAAAATACGCAGATTGTCCTTGGCTGTGGATTCTCTAGCCTTGATTACGTTTCCTTGAAAAGTAGGCACGACAATAGCGGCAAGGATGCCCAGAAGAGCAACCACTATCATCAACTCAACAAGTGAAAATGCTCTTTTCATAACGCCCGATTTCCCGGCTAACTACAGCGAACTTTCTACAGCTAACTTTTGTGTTATCGTCTAATATCGCCCCGGGTTTTAGTAGAAAAATATGTTATAGGACGCATCTGGATACATATTCGTCGGAAAATATCATCCGCCTGCAAACTTGCGACAACATAATACCAATAATCTTGTCTATAGGTTTTTGAACCTTGATTTGACAAGAAACTCGTGACAACAAAACAGGGTTCTGATAACATATTACGAAGGCGATATTTAACTTATGACCGGAAGTTAGCGATGTTATATGGGAATCCATAGACTATTTGCAGCGAAAGTAAACTCAATGCCAATCGATAAACATTTCAGCACTGTTAAAAAAGTTATTATGGTTCTCCTCGGTGTTGTAGTGTGTTGTGCCGGCTTGGGAGGATGCGCATCCGAACGCAAGCTTAATATTTCGCCGCAGCAAAGAAAAGCAAAAGCGGTAAAAGCGTATGATGCCGCTCTTGCAGCGATTATGAGGGAACCTTCCTTGAATGTTGATGTAATATGGGCATTGAAAGAAATCCTGAAATTGACGCCGAATAAAACACTTCGACAGTTTGTAAACGACAAAACGGCGAGTATTGAAAAACATCCCTCTTTGCGATTGATAGACCCTAATGCCCCCCGTATCGATTTACCCGAAAATCCTGCTTCCGGTATCGCTCGCTTTTCCAAATATCTACTCGCTCCTTTT
>CAJVYN010000127.1 GCA_913009355.1 uncultured bacterium
ACCAGCTACGAAGAGGTCTTCCTGCCAGCGTTTCTGTGTACCTAACACAATTATATCTCCATCCTTGAAAACATCCCCCAAAGATGGTACTATTATACGGGATTAAAAGGACTTTTTCAACAGCCCCACAGTTTCCTCTGTTTGAGAACTGTCCCTGTTTTTATATGCCATACTGATTCAGTCGTTTGCTCTCAGGACAGCAATTAATATCTGCGACTGCCTGGAAATCGGGCTATCCCGGCTTACCCAATCACCTCCAGGCCCTGCTCCCCAGGAATAGACAGGCCATTTGAGTCCAGAAGGCAGGATATTTTGCAGGTAGTCTGCAACCGCCCAGGCCCGTCTGGCCGACAGTATCCACTGCTCTTTCTCGGCTGCTCCACCGGGGCCGGCTTTACCACTTTCCGCAAAGCCGGAACCCTCGCCAGTCAAGCCGAGCACATAGAGTTTGACAGTTTTGGAACCGGGATTCTGCTGCAAATCCAGGACAAACTGTGTTAAAAATCTTTTCGCCGAGGCATTCAAGGTCGCATCATCTGGCGAAAAGCGAATGTTAGTCATAGAAAAACTGTTTTTCTTTGCTACTATTTGCGAAGGCATAGTTGTCATAGACCGGCTGATTTTACTAAAAACCCAGCGAATTTCTTCTTCCTTTGCGTCTATAGTCCTGCCTTTGGACAACTCATCAGAGCTGCTTATGAAATATTTAATTTTAACATTGCCGAAATCTGGTTCTTTCATCCCGCCATAAAGCACCCCAAGTCCGAGTTGTCTCATTGACTTCAGGAAGGATTCTCGTCCCTTGTTAAACAGCTCTTCGTCCTGAACGGTTGCCAGGCTCAGCAGCATCACAAAGAATGTCAGCAGCAGCGTCACCATATCTGAAAATGTAACGATATACGCTGGGACTTTAGCGGATTCGGGCTCGATTTGACGCTTACGCCTCAATTGTAAATACTCCGTTCCAATAAAACAATCTCAAGCCCACGTTCAGCTTCCGTGCTCTGTTTTCTGTTTTCTGTTTTCTGTATCCTGTGTTCCAGAGTGCTTGCCGCCGAAATGCTGAACCACTTCTTATCAAGGTCTTGTTTTGTTGTAAGATACTCCAGCACCGCCCACGCTCGCGGCAGACCAAACTTTTTTCCGGCCTTATCGACCCCCTTGCCGTTTTCACTGATAACTACTCGGCCGGGCACTTCTTTTAAGAATGAAGCCATAGTCGCCAGCACCTTGCGTCCCTGAAACGAAATAACCGTTCCTTTACCCCAAAAAATCTTCTTTGACGGAATTAAAAATACCTTTCGGCTGTGAAAATCCACAGTGTCTGTTTCTTCTTTTTTTAGGCGGTCCTCCGTTCCTGTTGTCAAAGTGGGTTTCTCACTGCCTTCGTCGAGTTCTTCTGTATATTGGATTTGCTTGGCTGCCAAAAACGCATCTTTATCTCTCCTGACCTCCATGCTAACCGTAGGCAGAGCCCCGCTGAACATTATCTTTAATCTTCGAAAAGCTCTTTCATCGAAAGATGAGAAACTCAAAAGAAGCACAAAAAACGTCAGCAGCAGCGTCATACAATCGCTGAAAGTTACCATCCATTCCGGTGCACCTGCTTGTTCTTCAACTTCTACCTGTTTCTTTCTGCGCCCCATATATTTCTTACTTTGGTCTTTTTACTTTTATTTTATATCTCCGCCTTTACTTCTTCCCGTCTGCCCTGGGAAACAAACGCATGCATTTTTTCCCGGACAGCGGTTGGATTCTCACCCTGTGCGATAGCACAGATGCCTTCTACAATCATTTCCATTGCGGTCGTTTCTGCTTTGGAATAAATCCCTAATTTGCCAGCCAACGGGATAAAAATCAGATTGGCGGCAAATGCACCATAAAAAGTGGTAAGCAGAGCCACCGCCATTCCCCCGCCAATCGCCTCGGGCGAGGACAGGTTCCTGAGCATCTGAACCAGACCGATAAGTGTGCCTATCATTCCGAAGGCGGGAGCGGCTGCGCCCATAAACTCTAAAATCTTTTTACCGGTTGAATGACGCTCCTGAAGATATTGGATTTCCAGGGACATAATATCCCGGATTGCTTCGGGGTCTTGTCCATCCACAAGCATCTGCAAACCTTTAACGAAAAATAAATCATCTACTTTCTGAATCTCCTGCTCCAGAGCCAACGCCCCGTCGCGTCTGTTGATAGCGGCGTAGTTAACCATTTTTTGAATCAGTTGTGACGCCGGCGGTATCTTAGTAACAATCGTCTTCTTGACTACCGAGAATATTCCCAGAAACTGAGGCAGCGAAAAATGTATAAGCGTAGCGCACAGCATCCCCCCTACGGTAATCCCAAGTGATGGCAGATGGATAAACATCTGCCAGCCGCCGCCGGAAACAATAGCGCCGACAATGACCCCAAAACCAAGAATTATTCCTACTATTGTTGCAACATCCATAGATTACTGTTCCTCAACTATTTGTTTTAATCTCCGGGACATAACTGCTGCAAGTTTGGGCTCAGAAGCAACTAACTCAGCCAATAGTTTGGCTTTGGTCCTTGCGGTCATATAGTGCAGAATCTTCACAGCGTCATTGAAACTATCGCCCCTGAACTCACCATTCCGCATTTGGCTCATATTAGTCAATATTTTGCCGGCACTGGCCGCATCCATCTTGTCATAAGTAGCTGCTATTGATATCAGGTTGACCTTTTCAGCTTTGGCAACCTCAATCCTGCTCTTGATTAGCTCATCACGCTCTCTCTTAAGGCCCGCGACGGCTGAAGTAAGTTCGATTTGCAACTCATTGAGCTCTTCGGTGTCTTTTTTAATCATATCCGCAGCCATTTGCAATCTCTGCTCCTGCACCTCAAGGCTTTGCAGCTTGTTGTTGTACTCTCGTATCTTTTCCCTGACCTCATAAACAATGCTCTTGAGTTGTTTGTCCGTCATAGTTTTTTTCATCCCCGCCTGCCCGCCGACAACGGCTTGCGTCCCTGCGAAAGCGGAGCTGTCTGTTCCCACGCCTGCCTGCTGCCGGCGGGGGGTCGTTTCCTGGCCGGCAGGTTCCGACTGATTTAACGTAGAACTTTGCTCCTGCGAAGGCGGAGGTTTCTTAGTAAACCATGTAAAGGCGAACGCCCCCGCAAAACTTACCAGCCCCGCCGCCGCTGTCATTATTATCCGCTTTTTACTCACGGCCATCTCCTTAATTGACTATTGAGTTGAAACAATCATTTATCAATAATCATTTATAGTTTTTCGAGCAAAACTAACCGTGGCCTGCTCATCCATTTCTTTCTGTTCGAGTTTTTCCTGTTCTTTTATAAATTCTCTTTTTGCTTCATCTCGCAGTTTTTCTAAACCTTCTTTAGCCCGTTTGACTTTTAAGACATCTGCAATTTTTTGTTTCTGTGCCGATTCCAGTTCACTTACTTTATTTGCGAGTTTTTTAATCAAATCGTCACTTGTCGCCGAGCATTTCAGAAAAAACTCTTGTTCGCTTAATCGTTTATTAGCGTTTAGTTTTTTACTATCCGCTATCCGCTGTCCGCTATCCGCCATTTTTGTTAAACCATTGATTACATTCTGCAATATTCTCTTCTGCATCAACAGTTCCCCTTGTGTCATGGCCAGTCTTTCGGTTAGCTCAAGTAATTCTGTTCTTTTTGTCTGTTCCTCACTTGTTTTTATGTCGAGGACGCGCTGCAGCCGCCATACAAATCGTTTCATAATTAATTATTGAACAATCATTTACCATTTATCAATTCTGCCCACGATTGGGTAATAGCCGTCAACTGTTTGACGGTTTCTTCGAAGCTGGTTCTTTGGCGGGTAGGCTGGATAAAAAAGTCATTTATCCGGTCAATCAAAGCTACTGCTCCGTCAATTCGCCGGTTACTGCCCGGCGAAAAAGCACCGATATTTATCAGGTCTTCAGCATCGATATATGTGGCATATATCTCCTTTAGCTTCCGGGCGGCAGCCTTATGCTCCTCGCTGACCACCGCGGGCATCAATCGGCTCACGCTTGCCAGAACATCCACCGCAGGATAATGTCCCCTGTCAGCTAATTTTCTTGACAGAACAATATGTCCGTCCAGCAGACTCTTGGCACTGTCGGCCACGGGGTCGGTCAAATCATCGTTTTCAACCAGAACCGTCAGAATACCTGTAATGCTGCCGGTCTCGGCGCATCCTAAGCGTTCGATGAGTCTTGGCATCAGTGAAAAGACGCTTGGACAGTAGCCCTTTGCTGTCGGCGGCTCACCCGCGGCAAGACCTATTTGACGCTGGGACTGTGCGAAGCGTGTAAGCGAATCCATCATAAACAAAACATTCCTGCCTTTGTCCCTGAAGTATTCTGCAATTGTAACAGCCACGAACGCCGCCTTTACCCGCTGAATCGGGGGCGAATCCGCTGTAGCAACGACAACTACACTGCGTCCCAGCCCCTCTTCGCCGAGGTCTTCTTCGAGAAATTCGCGAACCTCTCTGCCGCGTTCGCCTATCAACGCCACAACATTGACATCGGCCTCACTCGAATTGGCAATATCGCCAAGAAGCACGCTTTTTCCTATACCGCTGCCCGCGAAAATACCTACTCGCTGTCCCCTGCCGCAGGTCAGCATCCCGTCTATGGATCTGATACCCAGCGCCAGCGGCTCGGTAATTTTTTCCCTGCTCAAAGGTGGCGGACTATTTGCATCCAATGCCTTTTTATCCACCCCCGTTAACTGCCCTTTATTATCGATGGGCTCTCCCAGCCCGTTTAATACTCTGCCTAAGACATCATCGCTCAAGGTAATATAGCGTGGAGTAGTTCGGGCCGTTACCGCATCGCCCGGCGATATACCCTCTATATGCTCTAACGGCAGCAGGATAAGCCGGTCTTTTTGGAACCCAACCACTTCGGCCAGCACGCGCCGTCCATCGCGAATGCTGATACCGCAAAGCTCACCCAACCCCACCATCGGGCCGGTGGATTCAACCGTCAGCCCCGACACTCTCACCACAAAGCCCTGACAATTCAGCAGATTCACCTCGCGCAGCGCCGAGTGAAATTGCTCAAAATCAATCGAACAGCTTTCAACCTCAATTGTAGCCATAAACTATTCCACCTTTTTATTAGCGTTTATCGCATAGTTTCCTTTTTTACTTTTCCCACCAGTGCCTTACCAATTTGTTCCAGGTGTCCGTCAATCAACGATTCGATTATTCCTTTCGGACTCTCAAGCACGCACTCTGCCCGCCCGATATTGGAATCTGCAACGAACTTAATATCGGCCAAGCTGCCACCGGCATCATCTTGCTGTACCTTTTGACATTGAACAAGGTCTTCGGGATTCAAACGCACCACCATATCCTGTCGCGTGGGAGCATTTTCAAGTGCTTCTTTGACAATAGATTCTATTTCGTAATCCCCTTCTTCTATTTTCTGTACCAATATTTTTCTGGCGATTTCCACCGAAAGTCTGGCTATTTGCTCTCTATGCTCAGCGAATACTTTATCGTAAAACTGATTGAGTTTGTCAGCCAGGCATTTGAGTGTCTGGCAGAGTTGTGAAAACGCTACTTCTTGGTTTTCCAGATCCCTGTTTAACTTAATTTGCTGGGCGTTCACTCCCTGTTCAGCGTTTAGCGTTTCTTTTCCTATCCGCTCTACGCCATTACTATCCGCTATTTTCACCGACGTAATCGGCTTGGCAAGGTTGACTGTAACTGCCCCGGTCATCTACTTTACTCTTCTATAAACGCAAGTTCACCTTTTTCATTTATCTCCCGCAGAACCTGGACAATCTCCTCGCGGGCACTTGCAATATCTTCTTTTCTGGGAGCTGACATAAGTGATGCTTCCTCGTCCAGCGTGGCAGCCGCTCGCTCGGAGATATTAGCTTTAATCTTTTCTGCAATCGCTTCATCGGTCTTGACCAATGCCAGCGCTAATTTCTGTGCATCAATCCCCCGTAACGCCTCTTGCAGCGACCTGTCAGCCACTTGCGGAATATCCTCCCAGACAATCATCAGCTTTGCCACCATATCACCGGCCTGGCTGTCTTTTTCCTTTATGTTGTTGAGCAGGCCGTCCCGAAGCTCTTTGCCGAGGTTTCGCAAAATCACAGCCACTTTTCTTAAAGACTCTTCAGGGCGAACTCGTAAAGCGCTGCCATTGCCCCCGGCCATAGCGGCCTCGAGACGTTTGCAAACCATCTCTGCTATTCGCCCTTTTGCCTCAGCGGTTACTGTCTCACAACTGGCCATCCTTCCGATAGCGCTAACCCGGATACCTTCGCTCAAAAGGCCGAGAACTTCAGAGCTTTTCCTGGCCTCCAACTCTGATAAAACCACCGCAACAACCTGTGGATGTTCACTTTCCAGTATCGATGCTATCGTGTGTGAATCAGCGGAGCGAATAGGTATAAAGGGGGCGCGTTTTTGCAGGAGATTTTGTATTTGTGTTTGGATTTGCTCCGCCTTCTCGTCGCCGACCGTACTTTTCAGCATTTCTCCAAGGAAGCTTTTAAGGTGAAAACCATGCCCGCTTTGCAGTGTATCATAGAACTGCCTCGCAACTTCGGCGCTCTGTTTGCCGCTGTGATAGCCGGCTGCATCCAGATATGCCAATTCTACCGCCAATTCCTGAACCACCTTCGCATCTACACCTTTTAGCAGCTCAGCGGCAGTAGCGGCATCGAGACTCATCAATAGCATCGCAGCTTTTTGTTTGCCCGTCATTATCAGTCTTCGGTTCTCAGCCCTGTTTTTTAGTTCTCAGTTACAACTCAAAACTAAAAACTCAACACTCAAAACTCCATTACCCTTTTTCTTCTATCCAACTGGAAAACAACTGCTTCGCCTGCGCAGGATTATTCTGCAAGGCACTGGCTATCT
>CAJVYN010000128.1 GCA_913009355.1 uncultured bacterium
TTTTTTCAAGCAGAAGACGGCATACGAGATAAAGGAATGTGACTGGAGTTCAGACGTGTGCTCTTCCGATCTAGTGCATATTCGGCAACAAACGCCCTGCTTGCCAAAGCCGCACTGCGGCTGCTGCTTATCGAGCCGGTCCCAGACATTTTCCTGACCGGCCTGGGCCATACGGTTTATCATCTCCTGGGCTGCTTTGTCAATACTGCGTTTCTCCGGATCCATAACAATCCCTCTATTCAATTGACTATTTTCTATTTACACCTGATAAAATTAAATCCGTCAATGCGGTCTTCGCTTCCCGCAATTTGTTTACAAGTTCCGGGTCGGCCTGAAAAACAGCCCTTCGCTGTAAATCGGCTTCCTGCACAGCTAAATTGTATTCAACACCAGCAAGAATGGTTATATCCGGCATTCGAGATTTTATCGTTTCGAGCTGACCGGGGTCTGTAATTTTATTTACGATAGCTGCAACCTGTTTTATCCCCAACTCTTTGGCCATTCGTGCAATATTTATTGCGGCTTCAATGCTCCTGCTGCCCGGCTCAACCACAACTACCAGGGCATCAATACCCTGCACACTCGCTCTGCCCATGAACTCAGGCCCCGCCGCCAGATCCACCAGTACCACTTCCTGCCGTTGCAAAATGGTATGAGTAAGCAGCGCCCTTAGAAATGCCGCTTCCGAACAGGCACAACCGGCTCCGGCCTGGGTAATACCGCCCAATACCAGCAACTTCACGCCATCAACTTCAATCTTGTATTTGTCCGGCAAATCGCTGACTTCAGGATTTAACCTGAAATATGCCGCCACTGCGTCTTTGCCGGTGCCGGTACGCTCGGAAATCAGCTCTTTCATCTCGATGAGCGGCTGCGGGCTTTGCTCGACGGGTACGCCAAAGCAGGAGCAAAGACTGGTATTGGAGTCGGCATCGACGGCAAGAACGTCAAATCCGTCCTCAGCAAAAAGTCGCGCCCAAACTGCACAGACTGTGGTCTTACCTACTCCCCCTTTGCCTCCAATCGCTATCTTTACTCCCATTGCAAACGGTTCTCTATCCAATTGGTTAAATGGTTAAATTGAGGTAAACCCCAAACCCTTTATGCTAATACTTTTACTTTTCTGTTGTCAAATGCTAAACCCTATATGCTAATACTTTTCTCTAACACTGTCAAACACTGCTTTTGATTATTTATACGCAAATTCGCAAACCGTTAATCCGATCGGGGATGCCTTGCGGCAGAACCACTCTCTGTATCGGCATTGACCAGCGCATCGACGGCAAGATTTACCGCTACTAACAGGGCATCCAGCGGCAGTTGTGCACAGGCAGTCTGGTCGAACAGAATCGACGCCCTGCCGGCAAATTCGTCATCGCCACCCCATATCACAATTGTCAGCGGCAGACGCGGCAGAACATACAACTTAATCGAAGCATCGCCAAACTCACACCGTACCGCGCAGAACCGCTCCATAATCCGGTATAACAATTCGGGACACTGGCCAAAGGATTTTTCTAACTTTCCGGTGGGAAGGCTGTGCAGACCTCTGAAGAAAAACTGCCCTCCCGGCAAGGATTCGGCTTTGACGAGTTTGTCAGCTAACGGCAAATCCTTGGCGTTTATTAAGTATGCAAGCAGGCAAAGCTGCTCAAGGAACTCAGCTGACACCGGGGCCGAACAACCCTGGACGCAATATATCTGCCTGTCTGCAAGATTAACCACATATTCGGCGTTCAGCAGGGTAATAACATAGCGCTGCGGGTTGGGCAGATATTGACACTTCGCCCTTTGCGCGGTTTCTACCCTATCAAGTCCGTCAATCTGCTGCCAGAGTCCTTCGTGCAATCCGGTTTCCACTCTTATTAGTTTGGCTTATTTTGTCCCTGTGCCTGCATCTTTACTAACCGCAGCAGCACAAACCTTGTATTCGCCGGTCCTGGTGATATTGTCAAACGCATCATTTGTGAGCTTATTTGTGGGCTGGTCAACAAAGTGAAAAGGCATCCACAGCGCTCCCGGCTGAACCCTCTGGCCCACAGCAGCGGCGGCTGTAACCTTGCCGCGACGCGTGCTTACGGTAATCGTCTCGCCGCAGGTTACACCAAGCCGCTGGGCATCGCAGTAGTGCATCTCAACGAAGTTTTTTGACTGTTTCTGACGAATCGCATCGCTCTTTTGGGTCATATTGCCAATGTTGTAATTATAGAGCGTCCGTCCTGTCGATAGGATAAACGGATATTCATCGTCCGGCATTTCGGCCGGCTCGCGAAACTTGATAACGTGGAACAGTCCCAGCCCACGCACAAACTTATCTTTATGTAAAAACAGCGTACCCTGGTGTTCGGCCGTCGGACAGGGCCACTGCAGACCTACCTCGTCAATCCGGTCAAAGCTCATACCGCCATAGCTCGGTGTCAGAGAGGCCATCTCGTCAAAAATCTCCGATGGGCTATTGTACGACATTGGATAGCCCATTGCGGTGCTTACCATACAGATAATTTCCCAATCCGGTCTCGCTTCACCGGGCGCTTCAACTGCTTTACGGATACGCTGCACACGGCGCTCGGTATTGGTGAAAGTGCCGTCCTTTTCAGCCCAGCTCGTTGCCGGAAGAACCACATCGGCCAACTTGGCGGTTTCACTCATAAAAATTTCCTGACAGACGATAAACTCCAGCTTTTTCAGATTCTTTATCACATTGGCCTGGTTAGGTTCACTAAGCACAGGGTCTTCACCAAAGCAGTAAAAACCACGGAGAACACCTTCGCCCGCCTTTTCGATGAAGTCGGTAACACGCCCGCCGGTGTTAGTCGGAAACTTAATACCCCAGGCCTTGCTGAATTTCTCACGCACCCCGGCGTCAGCTACTTTTTGATAACCGGGCAGCACCGAATATATCGCACCCATATCGCAGCCGCCCTGCACATTGTTCTGGCCGCGCAGCGGGTTGACGCCGGAAGAGGCCTTGCCAATCTGCCCGCAGAGCATCGCCAGGTTGGCCAGGTTCTGAACATTTTCGGTACCACAGGTATGCTCCGTGATTCCCAGTGTATAGAAGATACTGGAAGGAGTACCGCCTGCGTACATCTGGGCCGCCTGACGAATCAGGTCCGCATCGACCCTGCAAACATCAGCAGCTTGTTCGATAGTATAGTCGCGCAGGTTCGCGATGAACGCTTCGAAATTCTCACATCGCTGCGTTACGAACTCTTGATTATATAGCTTTTTCTCGATGATATAGTTCATCATCGAATTGATTAGCATATTATCCGTGCCGGGTTTGTGCTGGATATGGACGTCGGCGCGCTTGGCTATCCACGTTTTTCGTGGATCGCACACAACCAGCTTGGCACCTTTGGCCAACGCCTTTTTCATCTCCAGCCCGATAATCGGGTGTGCCTCGGTTGGATTGGACCCGATTATAAAGAGCGTCTGCACGTTTTGAATCTCATTGATTGAGTTGGTCATTGCACCGGAGCCAAAAGCAGACGCCAGCCCCGCCACCGTTGGGGCGTGGCAGGTCGTAGCACATTGATCAATGTTATTGGTTCCGCCGGCGGTGCGGGCTGTCTTCTGCATCAGGTAATTCTCTTCGTTTGTGCACCGGCACGAACTCAAAAAGGCAATGCTGTCGGGTCCGTGCTTGCTGCGTATCTCGCTAAGCCGTTTACCGGTCAGCGTAATAGCCTCATCCCAGGTAGCCTCACGAAATTGTCCGTTCTCACGAATCAACGGCTTGGTAAGCCGTTCGGGTGAATGTACGAAGTCGAATCCGAATCGGCCCTTCACACAAAGATTGCCATCGTTTGGCACATATCCTTTTTCGCTGGTAACTCTAATAATACAGCCGGTTCTCGGATTGACATTTAGATCAATCTGACAGCCGACTCCACAATAAGTGCACGTGGTTCTTGTACGCACAAGGTCTTTGCACTGGCCCCTGCCTTTTGCCCGGCGCTCATACAAGGCACCCGTTGGACACGTGGAGATACATTGGCCGCACAGTTCACAGGTCGAATCATTAAGTGCAATATCAAATGCCGTGGATACCAGGACACTCGAAGCTCTTCCCTTAAACGTAAGGGCGCTGACTCCCTGTACTTCTTCACATATCCGTATGCATCTGCCGCAGCGTATACACTTATTTGGGTTGTATTCTAATGCCTTATTGCCTGTCGTATGGTTTCGGATCGCCTCCATTGTTTCAGACGATTTAATAACTTCATCGGCGATTTTGTACTCGTAGCCGTAACGTTGCAGTTTGCATTCACCCATATCGTCACAGGTGGAACATACCGCCCCATGCTCGTAGAATAAAAGTTCAAGAATTGTTTTCCTTATCGCCCTGATTTCGTCTGTTTCGGTTTCGACTATCATCCCGGGCTTAATCTCAAATGTGCATGCGGTAACAGGGCCTTTCTGCCCTTCGACTTCAACCAGGCACATCCTGCACGCTCCGACCGGCTTTAGCCTTCTGTCGCTGCATAGATGGGGAATATTGATACCTTTTCCACGAACAGCTTCAAGAATAGTCTGGCCCTGTTTTGCAGCGATTTCTTTTCCGTTTACAGTAATGTTAATTGTTTCGCTCATTTTTTATTATCTTGTAACAGCCTGGAATTTACATACATCGAAACACTGACCGCACTTGATGCATTTATCTTTATCAATGCTGTGCTGTTGTTTCTTTTCTCCGGTTATGGCTTCTACCGGACAGACCCTCATACAAGCCTGGCAACCGGTACAAGCTTCGATTATTTCGTAGCTTAGCAGGTCTTTACATACTCCGGCGGCGCACTTTTTTTCAGCAATGTGTTGAACGTACTCTTCTTTGAAGCTGCTCAGCGTACTAAGAACCGGATTAGGTGCGGTTTGTCCAAGACCGCACAGCGATGCTTTCTTGATGTGTCCCGCCAAATGCTCAAGCAAATCAAGGTCGCTAAGCCGGGCGGCACCGCGACAGATTGACTGCAGAATCTCTAACATCTTCTTCGTGCCCGCCCTGCAGGGTGTACACTTGCCACACGATTCGGCCTGCACGAATTCCAGGAAGTATCTTGCGATATCGACCATGCAGGTAAGCTCATCCATCACGATAAGCCCCCCTGAACCCATTATCGCACCGAGCTGCTGGACGCTGTCATAGTCGATTTCGTTGTCGAGATATTTTGCCGGTATGCACCCGCCGGAAGGCCCGCCTAACTGAGCAGCCTTAAACTTTCGCCCCTTGTCCATCCCTCCACCGATATCGTAGACGATTTCACGCAGAGTGGTTCCCATCGGTACTTCAACCAGCCCGGTGTTCTTTACTTTTCCTGCAAGGGCAAATATTTTTGTGCCCTTGCTCTTTTCAGTGCCGACCGCACTGTAAGACTTCGGGCCATTTTTCATTATGATCGGGACATTGGCAAATGTCTCGACATTGTTAATGTTCGTGGGCTTACCCATATAACCTTTTTGTGCTGGAAACGGCGGGCGGGAATTCGGCATCCCACGGCGACCCTCCAGTGACCCGATAAGCGCGGTTTCCTCCCCGCAGACAAAGGCACCTGCCCCCATACGCACCTCTATATCGAAGCTGAAATCCAGCCCCGCTATTTTTTCGCCTAAAAGCCCCAGCCCCCGTGCCTGGTCGAGCGCGATATTAATATGTTCGACCGCGATCGGGTACTCAGCCCGGACGTATATAAAACCCAACTTTGCTCCAATCGCATAGGCGGCGACGAGCATACCCTCGATTACCCTGTGCGGGTCGCCTTCCAGCAGTGCCCTGTCCATAAACGCTCCGGGGTCGCCCTCGTCGGCGTTACAGATAATATATTTTTCATCCCCATCCGACTTGCGGCACAGATTCCATTTCACCCCTGCCGGGAAGCCTGCTCCGCCTCGGCCTCTAAGGCCGGACTCTATCATTTCGTCTATTATCTGCTGCTCACTTTTTTCAGTAACGGCCTTTATCGCAGCGATATATCCGCCGCGTTCAATGGCGTCTTCAATACGTTTAGGATCGATTCGCCCGCAATTCTCTAATACGAGCTTTTTTTGCTTCTTATAAAAACCGATTTCCCCAAGCTTAGCCGATACCTCACCGTTCTGCGTTACAGCAAGTCGCTCTACAGGTTGTCCCTTTTCAATTGTCTCAGCTATTATCTCTTCGACATCTTCCGGTTTAACTCCACCATAAAGGTATTCATACGGCTCAATAAGCACGACCGGCGCAGCGGCACAGATCCCAATGCATCCGGTTTCAACCACAGCCACTTGTGTTTCGAGCGACAGACTCTTCAAATTTTCCCTGAACTTCGCCGCCACACTACCGGCACCGAGCGCCCGACAGCCTGTCATGCAGATTAGCACCCTTGCCTTGCTGTCCTTGTGCCCGCTGAGCAGTTGCTCGCGTAACTGTTCGATATCCTGTAGTGAATTTATTTTTTTGTCGGTCATTTGTAACTTTCGAGTATGTGCTCAATTTTGTGCGCCGCCAAATGGCCGTAATAATCGTTATCAATCATCATCACAGGCGCCAGAAAGCACGTCCCCAGACAGGCCACGGTCTCAAATGTAAACTTCATATCCTCGGTTGTCTGGCCCGGCTCGATGTCCAAGGCCCGCCTTACAGTATCGATAATATTAGGACCGCCCTTCACATGGCACGCCGTACCACGGCAGCATTTTATGGTATGGCGACCGTGTGGCTCGAGATGAAATTGTTCGTAAAACGTTGCTACACCATATATCCGGCTGGCGGAAATGCCTGTACGCCTGCTTAGCTCCATTAACACACTTGGCTGAAGGTAACC
>CAJVYN010000129.1 GCA_913009355.1 uncultured bacterium
ACCCTTCGGTACTTTGCAGGAAATACCAGGTGATACATTAATACCGTTACATTATGGCTCTTGTGTATATAATCACTCATTCACCTATATTCGCAGCAAGCTGCGGGGAATAGAACCCCAAGTGATTCAAAGGGTAAAACCTACTGACACAACTCAGAAATCAAGGGACTGCAATATGTATACAAATGTCCGATTTGGTGACTTAATGAAAGGGCTTTCTCGTGGAAGTTTTGAAAAAATTGTTTCGAGCCATGAAGCGGATAAATACAGTAAAGGATTACGCTGTTGGGACGTGCTGACTGCAATGACTTATGCACAGATTTCAGGTGCTAAAAGCCTGCGAGAATTAGAGGCAGGTTTTAACCACCAATCGAGGCATCATTACCATTTAGGCACACGGTTTGTTAATTTCCATCTAAAATTGATCCACTATTTGCATTGAATATTGACCCACCCAATTTTTATCAATATATTGAAAACACAGATAGTTAGTGCCATTGTAGCGGGTCAACAATAGATACAAAGAAATCGCTACAGTGGCTAAAACGAGTATGCAAATCAACACTTATGCGCCTGATTGATGATTTTCGAGCTGAGCGTGACGCTCTTAATACCCATAGAGCCACACTTTTATCCAGTTTTCTCTTTCGGCACCCTCCTTCCACGGTCGGAGTAAAGTATTACAATGAATACTGGCTTACAAAGAAAAAACAGTCCACGACTTCTTGCGCTTGAAGGCCCTGCTGGCGTAGGAAAAACAACGCTTTCCCAACTCTTATCTACAGACAAGAGCCTGGCCATCGGACAAATAAGCACTATCAGTGAGTTCAGTACATTGCCAATTGGTCAAGCCCTCAAGGCCAATTGCGAGAGTCCTAACCATGAAAGGTGGGCTTGTCACCTAGGAGGTTTACTTGCCTTTCTCGCGGACAAAATCATGCTTCTTGAGAACGCCGCATCGGCCAATCCTTCCTTGGTAATTTCAGATCGTTATGTCACCACTCAAATCATTCTTGGGCTCGCAGCTATTACAGATCCAATCAGCAAAAAAACCGGAGCCACTTTCGTGTGGGAGATGGAGAAATGGGTACAGCATAAATTTTCCCAAGACAGTCTAGTAGTTGTGCTCACAGCACCACCGCACGTAATAAAGAACCGACTGGAAAAACGTGCTGGACGTTCTCTTCTTCAAGAGGAAATCGAGCGCATCGAATGGGAAGTGCAGGAATACAATTCCTTGCCTGACAGCATGCAAACTGATTGCACCCTGGTTTCTGCTGAGGGTACGCCAGAAAACGTAGCAAACCTCATTAAAGAAATCTTTAGTCGAGCAATGGAGAATTCTGTATGAACTGGTATTGGTTCGATTCACCTGTGTCCCCGATCCGCTTTATCGCTGCCGGGTTTGGTTTCGGACCTCGCGTTGCTGCGGAAAACCTTGCTGATGATCTGGGTTTGACTATTGACAGATGGCATTCTGCCAAAGACAAAGCAACTAATTCATTTCGAGAGTCCCGCCTTCTTCTGAACTTTGGTGTAGTCGATCCAGACTGGGCATCAATAGACCCAAAAAACAAAGTATTCATCGACTGTCTTATGTGGTTACGGGATCGCCAACCGGATATCACATCCGATTACAAAGCGATATTGGCGGAAACCTTCTTCCCAACACAGGATGAGCTTCGGGGCAATCCAGCACCGGTTATCGACATCCAACCACTGATAGCCAATCTGGGTAGCCGAGATCCGAACCAAAAGGAACGTTTGGTGATCTCATTCGGTGGGGTTAATACGCCATTTTCCACGCACACGCACAGAATCGAAATGCCGCTGGCTGTCATTGAAGCATTCGATATTGCCAGCCAGCATTTGCAATCCGAAATGGAGGTCATGTGCTTTCTCCCTGTCGATATTTGTGAGGAGGTGGGTCGTGGAGCTAATCTGTCTCATGTCAAGCTCCACCTGGCTGATCGCAAACATTTCCGGGACACACTGCGTAAAGCCTCTGCTTATGTAATTCAACCCGGCCTATATGGGCCGTTAGAAGCATTTCGTTTGGGTATCCCCACGCACTTCGTGTTTCCCATGAGTTATACGCAGTGCTGCCAACTCAATGCATTCCGTAATGCTAAATTGCTCAGGAACGTTCCCCTGTTAGATTCCATGGAAGACATTCTTACGGGGCTTTCGAGAGATGTAGACGAGGCGGAGCCGACGTGCTTTCAATCGTTGGAGCGATGGTGGAATGAGCAAAATTCAGGTAACTTGCGAGATGAGTTTAATATTTGGGCGGAAACTGTTATTAGCAATGCATCAGTTCCCGGCGACCTTACAGAGAAGCGGTATCGTTATGCTAAAGCCGTAGATAAAAAACCTACAGCTTTGGAAGTGTTGGCAATGGAGGGATTATTACCATGAATGATAAAAACCGATACAGGGACTTTATACTACCAATACCGAAAGATATTTGGAAGGATATATCGCAGCCAACAGCAGGGAGTCTGGACACGCTCTTAAAGAGCCTTGAGTATGCGGTCAGTAATGGTTTTTTTGGCTTGGCATCCATGCTGTCGGACCATCTCCGTGCCACCTCTTTGCATGAACTGGACGAGAACCCGTACCAGAGGGTACGCCTCGAAATCGAATATATGAAACGCATGGACTACATGGGGTACGACGAACCGTTTTTCTCTGCCGCAAATTCAGTTCTGGGCCTGATAAGTGATGTTAGTGACCAATTAGAAGTAGACAAGGAAACGTTTGCAAAATTCACAGTACATGGCCACTGCGCTTGGAGAAAGGAAGGTTTCGAACTCGAAGAAAGGATTAACCACTGCCAAAATCTGGTCAAAAATTGCACGGACGAATCAAACCAAACGATTCTACGAGGTTTTCTATTTGGTCTTGAGGGGAGTCAATTTGCGCTCAACAAAAAGAAAGAGAAAAGCATCAAGCGATTTAAAGAGGGACTCAAACTCCTAGAAGATTCTCCACGCTCCCAAATACATCTCCAGATGCATTTTTCCGAACATCTTGAAATTCTTAAAGAGTGGCGACAAGCGATTAAGGTAGCAGAGGAAATTCTTAGTACCGCCTTGAGCCATGTCGACCTAAAGAGCCACCTTCTTTTGCGTGTTGTTTTGTTGCTGCTTAGGGGGCCAGGGGAATTGATAGAAGACCAACGAAAAAAACAGTTGCAATTTAGCTGTTGGGCACTGATCCACAGCATGGGATTAGCGCGAATGGAAACGGTTTCGCCTCTGATTAGTCAAGCAGCAAAGCAGGTTGATCCAACAGGAGATGTTTTATTTTTACACAATAATCGTTCACATGTTTGCGAATGGCTACGATCGCTAAATTGGAGAAACATGGAGCGGGTGGTAGGCGCGTACTATAAAGGTCTAAAGTATGAGGTTGATCATCCTGGTGAAAACCGAGAAGTATTTGATTTGTTTGTTAAGAAGGAGATGGACGGTAATACGATTTCGATTGCAATTCAGGTAAAACACTGGAAAACAAAGTTGTATCGGGTTGGAAACGTGCCACGAGTTGATCTTATTAAAAAGGCAAGAGAAACGATGGATGATGAAAATCGGAAATGTCCACAGCATTTTCACTGGTTCGTTAGCCGCGGCCATATTGATGATGCGTACAGTAGTTTAAAAGCTACTCTTGAACTGGTTTTTGGACACAGTGACCTTAAGATGATAAATCTCGGTGAGTTTGGTGATATGTTAATGGCGAATCCAGAATGTCTTGCCCGTGTTCTTTTGACAACTAAGAGTGACGGCGCCTAATGCCTGAAGACATGGCGATTTCTCTTAGCCCTAGGGGGCTGCATCTTGAGGAAGGAGGCAGCAACCTAAGATTCATGCACGCGATCTTGCAGGTGTTTAAGCTGGATCAAAATTCGCGTGTTCTTGAAATCGGATGTGGGACCGGTATTCTCGGGAAATACATAGCGTCTTGTGTTGGTGCCGAGGTCGTTGGTACTGAGTTGTCGGCCTCTACGGCTCAAATAGCCGGTTATCGGTTGAATTGTTATCACACTCTGGATGGCGAGCTTTCTAAGGAGCTTGGTCAATTCGACCTGGTTTATTGTAAAGACGTGCTCCCAATGATTGACGACAAAAGTAAATTTGCTACAGATATATGCGGATTACTTCGGACGAAAGGGGGATTTATGACCTACATGCCGAACAAGGATGACTTTGCAGAAAAACCATTGTATAGGCATATACCAGGCAGCAAAAGCAAGTCTATAGATTGCTACGGCGCAGTTCAAGAATTTGTGAGCAACTTGCAACAAGCGGGATTTAATAGTGTTGAGACATTCCGACTAATGCTCGGACCAATGCACATGGATGGAAGATACGTAGAAAAACATGCAGATGGGTTTTTCAATAATACGAATATTGTTCAAATGGAAAAAAGAAGGAGGCAGGGTTTGGCAGTATTGAACAGACTCGTAGAAGACATGGCCGCGACCGGATTGAGGTTGGACTATGATTGGGAGCGAACAGCTGTCGTGGCAAGAATATGACAAACGGGCCTCAGCTTGTCTTGTTCTGTGGACTACCAGGCACTCTAAAAACCTATCTCTCCCGACGTGTAAGTGAGGGAATAGGATCTACCTATTTAACAACACAAGCAGCAGGTGTGTTGGCTGCTGGCCTTGAGGCGGGCGAGCTACAGGCGCTTCGGTACGCTCGCTATGAGCGGATAAGCAGGATTGTTTTTGCTTTGATAGATATGGGCGCCCAAGTTGTCGTTGACGGTGGTTTTTTATCGAGTGCTTCGCGCGCACTTGTATTCGCCGACAACGACAAAAACCGCTGTGTTGTCGTTTATTGCCATTGCCATGATGAAGAAATTCGCCGACGACGCCTCAAGATTCGGGCGCTAGACTTCGGAGATCCAGAGGCAACAAGTGCACAATCAATTCTTGCAAACGGGGAAGTTGAAACCACGGTTGAAGACCCCATCAGCATCGATCTTGCCCAGGGCCGTGTGAGTTCCGTGCTATCTGTTGATACCGTTTCGTATACCGCTCAGTGGCATGGACAACCACCCGCACCGTTGGCCGATTCCCTCAAATCGCTTGTCGAAACAGTTTTGGCCCAACACGCAACCATACCGTTGCCGAAGCGCTATGAGTCTCAGGTTCGTAGCGCGTTCGACGACCTCGCGAGTACTTACGAAGATTCCACTCCCTGGCGCAATGATCCCATCCTGATCAAACAACTCCAAGTTGATCTGCCCGACAAGGGGTGCAGGGTTCTTGATATTGGGACTGGCACAGGGCTTGCAACCGCGTGGTACGCGGAGCAGGGACATCAAGTTGTCGGAATCGATCCCTCTCCCGTCATGCTCTCGCGTGCAGCTAAGCGATTGACTTTATCGGTGCTGGGGGCTGCACCTCCGCTGCCCTTTTTGTCGGATTATTTCGAGCTGGTGATTGCGCGGCAAAGTCTTCACTACAGCGAGCCGTCACTGTTAATCAAAGAAGCCGCCCGTGTCCTAAAGTCAGGTGGGCAATTTGTGGTCTCCTGTACCGTCTCCGAATCTGATGATGCGCGCGGTTTCTGGCGGGATTACAAGTGGGCAACTCAACCACTCAGACTGGAGGTGTTCAGTGAAGAAAGTTTGGGGCGGTTACTACAAGAAGCTGACTTCAAGTTGGAGAAACGTCTTAGATATCAGTTGAAACGTGTAGAGACAATCGAGTCGCTCAGTCGCCGAGTGGTGGCACCCCACAACGGTTGGCCAAGCTTTCTTAAATGGGTGATTCGATTGTCGGAATCAGAAGCACCACTGGCACGTATGACATTCGATGGAGCGCAACTGGCATATACACAGCATTGGTGCACGATCCAAGCACGCAAGATTTCCTCATAGCCTTTTGTCTTCAAAGCCTCCCCTAACGCAAATTAACAATGTGCTCAATGAACATATCGCGATACGTAAAAACTATATCAACTACTTTGCGCTGGCCGAATGGAACCTGAACAATGAAAAACTATGCGTTCATTTTGAGAAAGATCATTCTACAAAGGCGATCAATATAATTAACTTCAAACTCAACCCGAACTCAAAATACCATATCAATTAATGGTCACTTTCATTTTGCCATCGACCCATAAACATTAAATAAAAGTTATATGAAGTTTGATATGAATATATGTAAAGCCCTCAACATGAAAGCGTACCAAAAAGAATGGTAGCAAGACCTGACCCCGCAACACTTATATTATAGACTCTGTCTGTATCACTGATAAACGCAAAAAAGCACAAGCTAATGACATACGATTACCAATGGAGAGCACTTTCAAGCCGGATACGTGGCCTTATGCAGGCCGGGCAGCTTCATGCCCAGTATCTTGGTGTCCGATCAAGTGACTCGTATGGAAGGGCGCGTGGACTTCGCGATCATTGCAATGGTGTTATCTCTGAGTTGCAAACATTCCGCGATAATTACCAAGGGATGCTCCCTACCGAAGCCGTAACCGCGATTAATGGAATTGTAAACAGCACAGGGGCATTAATTCAGGATACCAGTGGCACAAAAGACTCTCAGCAGGAACAGGTGTGGGCGGTATTGGTATTACTTGCTGCTTTTGAGACAGAGATGTCTTTCATGTTGTCAAATACCCAGGAATATATACGCACATTATCAGAGCGAGCATTTTCTCATCTTCAGCGGATGATTGTAGTTGATTTATCTTTCCGAGAAAAATGGCAGAAAGCCTATGAACAAGG
>CAJVYN010000130.1 GCA_913009355.1 uncultured bacterium
TGGAGCGGCAATGTCGCCTACCGTACTGCCCTGTTTGACGATGGTTTGCGCTTCGATACCCGATATAATCGTAAAGGTACAGGAATAGGCGGTGGTTCAGACGGTATTATGTTTAGGACGTTACTTGGAAGAAAGTGTCATATTCGCTATGAACCGGAGATGTGTATAACTCATTTCATTCCCGATAACAAACTCCGGCGTACTTACTTCCTGAAACTACATTTTACTGCTGGCAAAAAAGCCGGTATGTACGAAATGTCCTGGGATGGTGCTATCCTGTTTGGTGCTCCAAGGTATATGTATCAGCAGTTAGTGATGAAGGCCTTCCTGGCGTTGAAATTATTATTTACACAAGATAGCGAATATATGCGAGAGGCAATGAATGTTTCATATTTATATGGAGTAATGTCCGGTTTTAGATATAAATCCCGCTCTGGGCGGAAAAATTCCTATGAAAAATAGTCACATGTCAGACAGACCTATATTTATAGTCGGCGCTGCCCGCTCTGGAACAACGCTGCTGCAATACATGCTGCGCTCCCACCCCGAGATTTCGCTTCCTACCTCGGAATCGCATTTCTTTATTCCTTTTTACAATCGTAAAAAAGAGTTTGGCGACCTGTCTAACAAGGAAAATATCCGAGCACTGCTGAAGGCAATCTATTCCGCCAGAAAGTGTTTCTTCGACGAGGATGTCCACGGCATAATATATGATGCGGATTCTCTTACCGAGATACTCTACGGTAGGGGGTGCTCAACTCTGCCAGAATTGATTGCTGGTATATTCCAGGAAAATGCCAAGGCAGAAGGTAAGACCCGTTGGGGGGATAAGACCCCTTACTACATACTTCACCTCGACACTCTCCTTGAAATGTTTCCAGGTGCACAGGTTATACATTTGATACGAGATGGTCGAGATTGTGCGCTATCAATGCTCGAAAGAAAATGGGATTTACAGATATTCAATATTTACCATGCAGCATATATCTGGAACAGATACGTTACAGCCGGTCAGGACTTCGGTGCAATTCACCCGGACCGTTATTTTGAAATCAGATACGAAGACATTTTGAATAAGCCCAAACTGTCCATGGAAAAACTGTGTAACTTTCTCAATATCCAGTTCGATGATTCCGTCATCAATTTCAGGAAGTCCGATGGCTCTGGTAAGACACCATTACTGGCCAAACCTTTGCAGAAATCCAATCAGGGAAAATGGAAGAGTCGAATGTCCGAAAAGCAGTTAGAAGTTTTCGAATCGTTAGCAGGACCCACACTGACAAATTGCGGCTATGAATTAGCAAGTAACGAGCCTTCTATTTCGAAACTTGAATGGTTCCTGTACGAACTAGAAATCAAACTTGGTTATTTCTATAAAAAGTGTGCATTGGCCAAATAGATTCTTCGAGTAATGATGCTTTATAAGATAACCTCTCTTGATTATCTAGAGAAATACTAAAAAATCGACGCAGCAAATCCGCCACTGCGCGCACCTAAATACACTCATGTCCCCAATATCGTACGAGGTCGGAAGTTGTCTCTCTCACGCAAGATAACGAAAACCGAGACTTCGCCGGCGTAGCCAATCAGAAGCGGGATACCCCGGCTACAATGTCGTGACCAAAGACTCACCGTGTACGCCCCAACGTCTCCTATTGCCACGTAATCTCCTTCCTCTAGTGCAGGAAGGAAAGACTGACGACTGAGAATATCGCCTGCGAAACATAGTGGGCCAGCGATCGTCCATGGTAACTCGGAACCATTCTTGAGCCGACCATTACTATCAATCACAAAGAACCGATGTTTCCACTGTTCAGGAAAGTACACTGGGCGCATCAACATGTCCGCCCCGAGATGCACGACAGCTAGAGGGCCGCTGAAGCCGTTATCCCTTAATCGTTAAACGTCCGTTCTGAGGACAGGCCATTGATCCCAGTTGACGGCACGGAATAATGGTGAATCTGCGACGCCATGCTTATCAAAGAACAGTATGTTAAGGCGTGAAAAATTGACTATACTGTATCGGGAAGAAGTTTTTGGTGGGATCAACTTCTTTAAAATAATTATTATAGGTCCTGGCTTCCATCAGAGACTGCACATTAATGTTTTAGGAGTAAGTCTGAAATGGACACTGATATACCTTGCCCTGTTTGTTATTACAAGAATTGGGAGATAGTTGGAAGCAGAATATATAAAAAACGAAGAACATCACATCTAACTGAATACCATAAAATTCGGTACGAGGTTCTCTTCAACGTATGGGAAAAAAATAGAGAAGAGGTCGAGTTTTCTTCAATACTGTGCAGGCAATGCGGCTTTGTCGCATTTCTTCCTCGCCCCACAAAGGAAGACATAGACCGTAAGTACCTTTATCTTTCGGATCATACTTCCGCCAAAGATGAGTTAACAGTTGCCTTGCCTAGTGACAATCTAAGGTCAAGCGAGTTGTACGAGTATATGGCTTCCTCTTTAAAGGAAAAGTCTGCCAATATTCTTGACTTTGGCGGCGGAAATGGAAGGCTTATGCCAGCCTTCGTAAGGGAGGGACATGCATGTTACGTTGTTGATTACATAGACGATGCTTTGCCCGGTGTTGAGCACCTAGGTTCGACCATCGATGATATCCCTAATGATCGCCTCTTTGACCTCATCATTTGTAGTCATGTAATGGAACACCTTGTAGAGCCGAGGAACATTGTTGCGCAGCTAGTAAGGCATCTTGGGCAAGATGGGATTTTGTATGTGGAGGTTCCTTTAGAAATATGGAATGAGGTTCCTCTTCCAATAGAGCCGGTGACACACATAAATTTCTTTACTCCGCAGTCAATGAGGGCTTTGTTGGAACTGTCCGGTTTAGATGTTATGTCTTGCTTGGAAGGGATGTATACAACAGAACAAGGAGGTAGGGCTTTTGCTATTCGGGCTGTCGCTCGCCGAGCCGAAGATAAGCATGATGCTTCTCCTGATTACCAGAGGAATGCGGCAGAGGCTAAGGCGCTAATCAACCCATCAATTTCGGTAAAGGCCAGGCGTTTTCTTAAATACCCCGATTACCGCCGTAAGGTAAACAAGCGTTGGGCGGAAGCGCACCTTCCACGAACCTTCTTCTGGCGGTTTTTTAATTAATGTAACTACGGCGTTCATTGAGACACATTACGGCCTCACATATTGGGATCGGGCGATCGCCGAAGGCACTCGAATGTCCGAGAACGCAATGATGAAATAAATTTGAAACATTGGTCATCGGTCTTGATTTCTTCATGTTCAGCAGTAACAAGTAGAATAAAATAGACTTTGAGGAAAGCAGATTGGCTGGATACGGTTTTCTACCTTGGGGCTGGTATACTGACATTTTCAGATCTCTGCTGACTTACGACGCATTGAAAGCTTCTATCAGAGCATTTTCGCATCAGCACCTTAGACGATACTACTGATTATGGCCCTAATGGTTTCCTGATGACAGCAACAAATCGAGCAGGATACAGAAAAAAGGCGGACATCGACATCCTACACTAAACAATGAACGTCATGCACTTACTGCAATGGATGGGTTTACTTTTTTCAACTTGTTTAAAGATAGAACCGACATAAGCCCAATAGTGCAGATATCATCGGAAATACTTGACTACTGCAAGAAAAACAAGATCGGTCTAAAACTCATCATTTTACCGATTCACGCGCGGCGGCTTGTCTTGCCCTATCAGATAGTTTTGTGGGAAGAATTCGAAAACTGGAAAATGAAACTTGTCCAAACCATAGAGAAAATAAAACCCACAGTTCAGATATGGGATTTCATAGGTTTCAGTAGAATTACAACAGGATAGTTTCCAGTATTGGATGATACTAATACCCAAATAAAATCGTACTGGAAGTCAAGTCATTACATAAAACAGACCGGAAAACTGATACAGGGCACCATTTTCAGACAAAATCAGAACCCTGAAAAAAAGTTCATGGATTTCGGGGGATTACTCTCTTCAAAAAATATCACGACTCACCTGCAGGACCAGTGGCAGGGACTAAAACAATATCTTAAACACTATCCGGAACAGGTTGCCGAAAGAAAGGCCTTGGTTGCCGACTCGCGCAGCAACAGAGTGACCTTGTATGGCGGGTATCCCGAATTGACTCCACACCACAGATTTTAATGAATATTCTTAAAAACATCACACCCGGCGACACTGCATCCCCAGCCAGGGAAGACAGCCGTGGGCCAATTGTACTAATGTATCATGGCACAGCAGTCGGCAAGCCCACCTCGCAATATTCCATAGAGGCGCACCTATTCAAACAACACGTCGCTTACCTGGCCGACAACGGATGGCAAACCAGGTTGATAAAGGATCTGGCTTGCCCCGAGTTGCTCACCCCCAAAACGGTGATAATCACCTTCGATGACGGATACGCCGACAATTTCGAAGGTGCATTGCTACCCCTGGTAGACCACAACATGCAGGCAACCTGGTTTATCACCACAGACTGCATCGGCAAGTATGCCCACTGGATGGGATCAAACATGCCAGAAACCAGAATGCTTGACAAACAACAGCTTCGTGAAATGGCTGATCAAGGTATGGAAATAGGCTCTCACACCTGTTCTCATCCCGATCTTGGGCGACTTCCCTATGCAGAACAGGTTGATCAGGTGCGCGCATCGAAAGAACTGCTCGAGTCGCTTCTCGATAGCAGTGTGCCGAGCTTTGCGTACCCATACGGCAGATACAACGCAGATTCGGTAAAAGCACTGAGAAAGGCCGGCTACCAGTTTGCCTGCAGTGTGCGCTCGGGATGGTCACTGAAAGGATCAGATCTTCTTGCCATTCGACGCGTTACGGTTTTTTCAGGGGATTCTACGAGTATACTCGCGAGAAAACTGGCTTTTGCCGATAATGACGTCTCCTGGGGGAAGTTATTCAGATATTATCTGAAAAGAGCAGGAAGCAGGTTAGGATATACTGGGCAAACTTTTTAATATCGGAAACTGATGAGCAACAACCCCGCCATATCTGTAATCATGCCCTGCTACAACGAGTCGGCAAGAATAACCGAGAGCATACGCAGTGTTTTTGACCAGACATTTCCCAGCCTGGAATTGATCGTTGTTGATGACGGATCGAAAGATAACTCCCTGGAAGTTCTCGAAGGACTGAGCAGGAAATATGGTGGCCTACGGTTCATTTCCCAACCCAATAAAGGTGCTGGCCCTGCGAGAAACAGAGGCCTGAAGGAAGCGCGTGGACGGTACATCGCGTTCCTGGACGCAGACGATTCCTGGCACCCCGAATGCCTGGACAAGCTACATTCCAGGTTGGAATCCTCCCCGGATGCGGTCCTGGCCTATTGCGGCTGGCAGAACAAAGGGCTATCAGAAAATAAATGCAAACCGTTTGTCCCTCCGGACTACGAACAGCCAGATAAGATTGAAACGCTCTTGAGAGGGTGTCGCTGGCCTATCCATGCAGCGCTAACTAGTCGATCGGCCATTGAAGCAGTTGGTGGTTTCAACGAACATTGGACTTCCTGTATGGACTACGATCTCTGGTTGCATATCGCCACATTCAACAAGATTGTTCGTGTGCCTGAGGTGCTTGCCTATTATCATCATCATACCGGTGAACAGATAACCAAGAACCGCCTGCGAATCGCAAAAAATCATTCCCGCATTCAACGTCATTTCCTGAAGGAGTTCCCTGAAATCAGAAAGTCTATAGGTAGAAGCAAAACAAGAGAGATAATTGAGGGGGAATTGCTTCAAAGAGGTTACCAAAGTTACTGGCAACGAGACCTGCGTACGGCACATTCTCTTTTCCGCAAAGTATTGGCTCGTCTGTATTTCAGTCCGAAAGATCTCAGGTATCTTCTTCCAGCCTTGCTGCCATATCAAATCTATCAATCCCTGATTCTCAAACGCGACAATGAACACTCATAGCGTTAAAGAACATCGCATGACGGTAGCGGTCTGTTGTTACAATGCCGCTGAGTATCTGGAAACATTGATCCGGCAACTGGAAGCCCTTCACTGCCCAATTCCTTTCGAAATCCTGATTGTAGACAATAACAGCACAGACCACACAGCCGATGTTGTTGCAAACCTGGCGAAAGACAGCAGTGTGCCCATTCGTTATGTGCTCGAAAGGCAGCAGGGCATCCCTTTCGCCAGAAACAGGGCTATTGACGAAAGTCTGCACAATGAGTTTCTTGCTTTCATCGACTCCGATGAGTTGCCTGGAAATAAATGGCTGGAATCCGCTTACACGGGACTGGATTTCCATAAGGTAGATTGTGTCGGAGGTGAAATCAGGCTGAATCTATCGGAACGACCAGGGTGGTTGAGCGATAGTTTACTGCCTTTCCTGGGAAAGGTAGATCATGGAGACATCCCCATCCGTGTCGTAGACAGATCGACGCCAGTATGGAGCGGCAATGTCGCCTACCGTACTGCCCTGTTCGACGATGGTTTGCGCTTCGATACCCGATATAATCGTAAAGGTACAGGAATAGGCGGTGGTTCAGACGGTATTATGTTTAGAACGTTACTTGGAAGAAAGTGTCATATTCGCTATGAACCGGAGATGTGTATAACTCATTTCATTCCCGATAACAAACTCCGGCGTACTTACTTCCTGAAACTACATTTTACTGCTGGCAAGAAGGCCGGTATGTACGAAATGAGATCGGAAGAGCGTCGTGTAGGGAAAGAGTGTAGATCTCGGTGGTCGCCGTATCATTAAAAAAAAAAAGAAAGAAAAAA
>CAJVYN010000131.1 GCA_913009355.1 uncultured bacterium
TATGTAATTTGGCGATCGTTCGTCGCGCACGGACGTATATTCTTCTAAATTACAAACATTCTCCTCCTTCCTTCAAAAACATGGGTTAAGTACGGACGTCAGGGCGGCATTACTACGGGAAATAGTAGTTGCCGCCCTATTGTTTTTTGCGTAGAAGTCATCCCTCGATATTCCTGTAAAAAACGATGGATTCCCTCTACCGCCTGCTATCTGTGACGCAGGTAACAGTCCCCATCGAAGATGGGCTTAGTTGGCAATACTCTCTTCGAGATGGGCAAGGACTGTCCTGGCTTTGGAGATTTTGTTCCCGGATGGGCTGTACCAGTGTAGCTCCACATTTCGCCTGATTTGCTCTTCGACTTTTTTGCAGGCCAAAAGTACCGTGGCGTGATTTTTGCCGCCCATACATCTGCCTATTTCCGGGGACGACATCTTGGTATGCTTTCTGGCCAGGTACATACTGAAATGCCGGGCCAGGGCGATGGTCCTGCTTTTTTTGGACGAGTGTATATTGGCTGGTGTTATCCCGAAATAGGTGGCGACGGCTGATTCGATATCTGATATGTGCACAATCGGGTCGGTTCTGGCTAAATGCTCCGCCAGAACCGCTTTGGCTGTATGCAGGCTGATTTTCTCGTTTTGCAGTGCCGAATATGCAATTAATTTCAGCAGAGCCCCTTCCAGTTCCCGCACGTTGGTGCGCAGATTTTCGGCAGTGTATCTTATCACGCTTTCGGGGATGTGCTTGCGCATTGCTGCTGCGTATTGTTTGCAGATTCGGCAGCGGGTGGCAAAATCCGGCGTATCAATCTTGACAACCATTCCTGAGACGAACCGGTTAACCAGCTTCTCGGACAACTGTCCTATCATCTTAGGGTGTGCGTCGGAGACCAGGACAATCTGTTTGCCTGCCAAATCGATTGTGTTGAAAGTATGCAGGAATTCCTCCTGCGTTGAAGGCTTACTGGCCAGGAAGTGGATATCGTCAATGGCTAACAATTCCGTTTGCCGCATTCGACGCCGAAAAGCCTCCAGCTTTCTTGTCTTCAGGGCCAGTATAAACTGATTGGCAAAATCCTCCGCTGACAGATACAGCCAATTAGTTTGGGGCCGACTCCTGCACAGTGCATTGCAAATCCCTTGCAGCAGATGTGTTTTGCCAACCCCGTATCCTCCGTGAATAAACAGCGGATTGAAAGGGCTTTGTTTTTCTTCAATGATCGCTCTGGCGGCGTTGCGGGCCAGTTCGTTTGACGGGCCGACAACAAATGTATCCAGACTTAATTTCAGTTTTTTCTTGAGTGTCGGCTGTATCCTGGTCCGCTGGCCGGCTGTTCGGTTCCGGGCATTCTCCACCAGCCTGGCCTGCGAGTCCAGTTGCGTTCGCCTCTGATGGCCGGAAAGCTCCGGGTCAATGGTAAAGGTAACCTTTCTGCTGTCTCCGGTAACCGCCGCAACCGCCTCGCTGATTTCGTTTGAGAAATGGTTTTCAATCCAGCTTGCTATGAAAAGGTTTGGGACGCCTACTTTCAAATATCCGTCGGTTAATGTCAGTCTGGTTGAATTCTTAAACCATATCCGGTACTTCTGTTGTCCTACCTTCTCTGCGAGAGCTTCGCTAACAGCACTTATTTGGACTCCCGCAGAGCCGGTGGCCTCATCCGTGATTGTGCCCTGCATTAATATTCTCCCCTGACAGTAGTTTTAAGTTTTTAGTGTTGAGTTTTGAGTTAGCCAAGAGCTAAGAATCCAAAACTCAAAACTCATAAACAGCAATTATCAAGCAGTGATAAAACAAATCAATCCCATTTCGACAATTTTTTTTTCCACTTGATAAAGGTTGCTGTCAACATTGACTTTGCGCACAAAAAAAAATTATTTTTAACAAGTTTTACACAACGTAAGTTAGTTTTGTGGAAAAGCGGTGGATTGGGTTTCCAAATTCCTTTGAACAATTCGGGAAATAGACGCAAATTTATATCAGAATATCAAAAATAAAAATTGTGGCGTCCCTTAGGGACGACTTCCGCCGTAAGGCGTCCTGTTGACAAGCGGACTTAATTTTACATTTTGCTCTTTGATTTTTGTATTTGTTACCGGACAGACCGAATAACCGAATTCTTGCAAAATTGCCGCTGACAGTTTACACTGTCGTCTGATACTCGGTCAGATAATTTTGATAAGCAATGCTCTGTTGAAAACTTGTCATTTCGACCGTAGTGAGCGAAGCGAACAAAGTGGAGAAATCTGTTTTTTTAATAGATTTCTCGGCTCGTCTTTGACTCGCTCGAAATGACTTTGGTGGCTTCGGCCTCTGTGAGGCCTTCGCTCGAAATGACTTTGGCGTCTGTTTTCAACAGAGCAATAAGCAAATTTAAGCCGAGGGAAAAGAAGATGGGGAAAATGAATAGACGCAATTTTCTGGCAGGTATAGGGGCTGTTCTGGGTTTGGCCGGATGCGCACAGGTCGTAAAGACCGACCAACCTGCGGTTGCGACTCCAGCCGCTTCTGCTGTTAAGAAACACCCTCTGCCGTTCGTGCCAGGCTCATGGACGCTGGTTATCCTTCCGGACACACAGTATTATTCGTGGAAATACCCCGGCTTGTTCCATCTCCAGACCCAGTGGGTGGTGGACAACAAGGATAGATACAATATCGTCTATGTGCTGCAGAATGGCGACCTAACCCAAAACAACAACGAACTGGAGTGGGAACGGGCCAGTCAGGCGCTGGGTCGGCTGGACGGCGTGGTGCCGTACGCACTTGCGCAGGGTAACCATGACTGCGGCCCCAGTGGTTCCAGCGGCTCTGCCAAAGACCGCTCCACCCTGATGAACGATTATTTTCCACCGTCCCGGTTTGCAAAATGGCCGACTTTCGGCGGGGTGATGGAAGAAGGGCACATCGAGAACAGCTACCATCTCTTCCGGGCGGGTGGGCAGGACTGGCTTGTCCTGTGCCTGGAGTGGGGGCCGCGAGACAAGGCACTGCAATGGGGCGACCAGATTCTCCGCAAATTCCCAAAACACAAGGCTATTATAATGACCCACGCTTACCTGTACAGCGATTCCACCCGGTATGACTGGCGGAAAAAAGGCGAAAAACAGGACTGGAACCCCCACTCTTACGGCACAGCAGGAGGCGTCAACGATGGCGAACAGATGTGGCGGAAAATGGTAAAAAAGCACCCTAACGTGTTTATGACCATCAATGGCCATGTCGTTCATAGCGGACTGGGCTTTCTGGTCAGCAAAGCGGACCACGGGAACCTGGTTAATCAGATGCTGGTGAATTTCCAGATGCGCCCCCTCGGCGGCGAAAGCCTGCTGCGTCTGCTCGAGTTCCTGCCTGACGGCCAGACCATCCAGGTCAAGACCTATTGCCCTTTATACGAGAAATACAAAACCGATCCTGATAACCAGTTTATTATCAAGATGCCTCTGTGATGTTTTTTATTTTCTGACAAGGATTGCTGCGTAGCCGCCGTCGTGGTCGAAGCTCTCTGCCAGGGGCAGCGTGAGCAGTTCGGATTCGAGCTTGAAGCTGCGGTTCTTCTGCAGGAAATTTTTTACAAGCCGACTGTTCTCGCCCGCTTCAATACTGCAGGTACTGTAGCAGATTTTCCCCTGCGGCTTTATCATCGTTGCAGCGGTTTCTAACAGCTTGCTCTGTATCTTTGTCAACTTCTGTATCGTCCTGGCCGTTATCCTGTAGCGGGCTTCGGGCCGTTTTGCCAATACGCCGGTATTCGAGCACGGCACATCCAGCAGTACCGCATCGAAGGGACCAATTTCAGATGCGACTGCCTGCAGATTTTCATACGCAACGATACTAACGCTATCGACACCGAGCCTGCTGATGTTTTCTTTGACCTTTTCCAGACGCCGGCTGTCAAAATCGGTTGCGATAATCTTTGCCTTGTCGGCTGTCCACTCTGCCAGTTGCGTTGTTTTTGTTCCCGGGGCGGCGCAGAGGTCAAGTATTGTCCAGCCGGCACAAGGCTCCAGTGCCTTTACCGCCTGCGAGGCGGTTATATCCTGAACGCTGAAAAGCCCTTCCGCAAAGCCGGCCAGCTCCACTACCGCACGCGGACTTTTGATTTTCAGTATCGATTCGTCAGTTACTATTTCAAAGTCGATATCCGCCTGGCGGAATTTTTCCGCAAGCCGGCTGATTGTTGTTTTCAGGGTATTGGGCCTGACGTAAATACCCGGCCTGCGATTGCTTGCAAAGCAAATCTTTTCGGTTAATTCTGCGCCGAATTCGGCCAGCCAGCCGGCCACGAGCCATTTGGGCAGTGAAAAGGCACTGCTGAAATAATCGGCTGGGTAAGTTCGCTGCTCCGGCAAAAGACAGACGTCGAATTCACAGCCGCTCGAAGGTGTTTGCGGAAGACTCTTTTTAATATCAGCTTCTGATAACGCAATTTGGCGATTGGTTATATGTCGGCTGATTTGACGCAGGACGGCATTAACGAAGCCGGTCTGTTTTTTGCCGGCGACAGCTTTGGCATTCTCGACCGCTTCGTTGACGACAGCATATTCGCCGGTTGCAGGGCTGTAGATAAGCTCATAAGCCCCGATGCGGATGATATTGAGCAATTTAGCTGGTATCCTCTCGACGGGACAGTCCGCCAATTTGCTCAGCACCATATCAATGGCGGCTCGATTTCTTATCGTTCCGAAGACAAGGTCAGTGGCTCGCTGCTTTTCGCCGGTTTGCGGCAATAATTTATTTAAGATTAGGCCGGCGTAGTTGCGTTTCGGGTCGAACTGGTTCAGGACAGTCATTGCGACAATGCGGGCGGTTTTATTTCCATAGCTGACCATTTCAGTTACTCGGCTTCATAAAAATATCGCCGGGGACAGTTCGCCAGCCGTTGACAAAATCTTTGAAGTCCATAAGCCGGCTGCCTTCCGGCTTGATTTTTGTAATCTTCAGAGCGTTTTCGCCGCAGATGATGTTTAAGTTTTCATCGAGCGTTCCCGCCGACATACGAGCTGGATTTGAGGTCTCGACCACTTTGGCCTTCGCTATGGTTACCCTTAGAGACTTCTGCGTCTCTTTCGGGGCATAAATCGCAGAGGCACCGGGCCAGGGCCAAAGGCCGAGTATCTTTCTTGCTAAAGACCCAGCCGATTCGCTGAAGTCCAGAAAACCGTCCGATTTTTTCAATTTCGGGGCCAGAGTAGCTTTTGAATGGTCCTGAGCGGTATAGGTTACTGTGCCGTCGGTGATTTTCTCTATCGTTTTTAGCAGCAGCGGTGCTGCTATTTGAGCTAATCTATCGTGGAGTTGGCCGGCTGTCTCGTCGGCTGCGATATCGGTTTTTGCCTGAGCCAGAACATCACCGGCGTCCATTTTTTCAGCCAATGTGATTATACTGATACCGGTTTGGGTTTCGCCGTTGATTATCGCCCAGTTTACGGGCGCTGCCCCGCGATATTTCGGAAGCAGCGAAGCGTGGACGTTTATGGCGCCTTTGGGCGGCAGATTTATTAGTTGATTGCCGACTTTCTGGCCGAATGCAATTACGACAATAAGCTGCGGCTGATAAGCGGCTATTGTTTCGATTGAGCCGGGCGCATTTACGTCCTCTGTTTCCATAAAGGGTATCGAATTCTTTTTTGCCCAGCAAGCTACCGGTGTCGGCTTGTCTTTTCTGCCCCTGCCCGCCGGATGTGGGGGAGCAGTTACAATAAACGCCGGACCGTGGCTTGAGTTGGCTAATGCGTTTAGACACTCGATACCGAATTCACCGCTGCCGAGATAAACTATTTTCATAATGAATTAACCGCTTTCGGCGGAATTTTTAGACAGGATTACAGGATTGACAGGCATAATGATTTCTTTTTGAATTTATCTTCTTTATCCTCCGTAAGGAGTCCTTAGGACTGTTATCCGGTCTCTTCTATCAAAACACAAATTCCTATGCAATTGAATTAAAAACTACGCACTAAAATTCAAATACGCTCGGAGTTAGAAATAACGTCTTATATGGAAATTCTAATATAATCCGGGGGAATAGTCCATTGCCGGAAGAAAAAAGAACTTTGCTTTCCCCCTTCTTTTTCGGCAGACCTATAGGGTTCTATGGCAAATGCAAATATCCATTATTCTATGGTTTGTCCAAAATGTGAAATTGTTAAAAAAGAGTTTTTAAAACTTTTATTTTTTTGGCGAAATTTGGGATTTTGGGGGGGCGTTATTAAGGGGTGATGTGGATTTTTGGGTGGAAAACAAAGTTTGATGGGTTGACTTGGAGGGGTTAGGCGAAATAGGCAAGGTGAGAACGAGCGAAAACGTTCGAAAAAAGTGGAAAAAGTGGGGGAAAATGCGGAAAAAGTCGTAAAAATTGAGAAAAAGTAAGCAAAAAAAAGCGAAAATAAGCACAGAGAACGGAAGACAGATAACAGAAGACGGACGACGGAAAAGGCAAAGACTTTTCGGTTTTTTAGACGCAGATTTCGCTGATTAACGCAGAGAGTTTTTGGACAGGATTACAGGATTAACGGGATTTTCTTTTTGCCACAGAGATCACCGATAAGCTATGTAACCGGAGCCTCCCGGTTTTGTTATAATCGGGCTCGTCGTAACGGCCCTGCCAGCTTGGCGCGTGGTCGTCGAAACGCCACAATAACTTTTTTCAGGAGGCTCCTAATGGATAAG
>CAJVYN010000132.1 GCA_913009355.1 uncultured bacterium
CAGCAAGGAAGGCGAAGGCTCAACATTTTCGTTAGTTATCCCAACGGGCGTCGCGGTTGAATCTCAGCATTTAATAACCAAACTTGATATGAGTAGACAAACGCAAACAGCAAGCCCGGCCGAAACCATCAAAGCCAAGATTAAATTTGCCGGCAAGGTTCTGGTGGTTGAGGATGATCCAACTAACCAAAAAGGAGTGCTGGCTATGCTGGAGAAAGTAGGTTTGCAAACAGAAGTGGCCAATGACGGTAATGAGGCTTTACAGAAAGCTACTGACCAATCTTATGACCTGATATTGATGGACATACAGATGCCAAATCTGAATGGTTATCAGGCTACAAAGGCCCTTCGCAAAAAGGGTTCTACCACACCAATTGTTGCTTTGACGGCATATGCTATGAAGGGTGATGCAGAAAAGTGCATAAAGGCTGGTTGTGATGATTACCTACCTAAGCCTATCAACCGTGAAAAACTCTTTGAAACAATTGGAAAGTATCTAACTTCAACGGATGATTCATTGAATAACAAGGTTGATGCAACCAAGTCGGAAGGAGGCAAAGCTAACCGGCTCGACGGTGCCCAAGCCCTCTCTGATGTCACGCTGGAAAATGAGTTTGGCCTTGAGGCATTAGAGAGTCGAAACAGCAATAAAATAATTGATTGGACAGACCTGATGGCCCGCTTTGATAATGAGGAATTTATTGAAGAGATTATAGAATCGTTTTTTGTGGACAACCCAGCACGTATAGAAGCGATGACTGAGGCGGTAAAAATCGGCAAAGCCGACGCTGTGCAATCGTATGCCCACGCTTTGAAGGGGTCAGCAGCAACTATTGGCGCAACGTCACTTTCAGAAGCGGCACACCGCCTTCAGCTTGCCGCCAAGCAAGAGGACCCGGAAACGTCCGAAGAGTTTTTGGTGGATGTGCAAGCAGAATTTGAAAAATTGAAATCATTCCTGTCCCAGCCGGACTGGATTCAAATTGCTAAACAACAGGACAGCAGGCAACAGCAAATCGAACAACTACAAGGTAAATAAGCGAAATCGATGGAGATATTATATGAAACTTAAAGATTTTTCCGGGATAAGAAACAATGGCAAGCTACCCAATCCAAAGGATGTGCAGATTCCCGGCGAGAACTCAGAATTTTTAGACGACTTTGCGACCTCAACCACTTTAATGCTGGATGAACTCGAAGCAGCAGCTTTAGATTGTGAGTCACAGAGTAAACGTAAGGAAAGTACTGCGGCTGCACGGCGGATTTTACACAGCATTAAAGGCGAAGCCGGCATACTTGGCATAGACGACATATATGAGTTTTGCCACCAAGCGGAATTTGCTATGGAGGAACTCGCTGATGACGAACACACAGATATGCTATTAAGGGTTAAGGACTGGCTCAACGCTGCGATACAGCACCTCACAGGAGTAGCTATTGGTGTTACGCAGGATGATATAAACGAATGTAAACCAGAAAACAGGTCAGGGATGAAAACTTTAATCGTGGAAGACGACTTTGCCTGCCGTAAAGCACTGCAGATATTCCTGTCGAAATACGGTGACTGTTTCATTGCTGTTAATGGGTGCGAGGCAGTGGAGGCCGTTCAAGAAGCCCTGGACGAAGGCCAACCTTACGACCTGATATGCCTTGACATTATGATGCCCGAGATGGACGGCCACGAAGCTCTCCAAGCTATCCGCAAGATGGAAAACGAGCGGGGAATAAATGGTCTCGATGGCGTCAAGGTGATTATGGTAACCGTAAAAAACGATTTCGAGAACATTATGGAAGCATTTAGAGCAAGTTGCGAGGCCTATGTTGTCAAGCCTGTCAGAGAAGAGATACTTCTTGAAGAAATAAAAAAGCTTGGTCTTATCGAATGAATATTAAGATTTTAATCGCTGAAGATGATACTGCTCCACGCCTGGCTTTGAAGAGAATCTTTCAGAAATGGGGCTACGTCGTTGTTGTAGCTAAAGATGGTAACGAGGCCTGGCAACTCCTACAGGCGGAGAGACCAGGCATCGCCGTCCTTGACTGGATGATGCCGTGTATAAATGGTGTGGAGTTGTGCAGGAAAATCCGGGAAAAACAGGATACAGGTTATACCTATATTATTCTGCTGACATCCAAGGTGGAAAATAAAGACATTGTTGTCGGCCTGGACGCCGGTGCAGACGATTACATAGTCAAGCCATTCAATACAGAGATACTGCGCAGTCGAGTTAATGTTGGTGTGCGTGTAGTAGAATACGAAGCGGGCCTTGCCGAAAAGAACGCCCAATTGCAACGTTACAGTGATGAAATGGAAAGGCTGGCTGAGGAACGCTCCAAACAGCTTATTCACGCCGAGAGAATGGCTACTGTCGGACTTCTGTCAGCCGGTATTGCCCACGAGATCAACAACCCTACAACGTTTATTGCTGGAAATGCACAAACGCTGGAGAGATTTTGGCAGGATGTGAAGCCGACATTCCAACAACAGATATCAATAGCAGGGGCGGACAGAGAAAAGTTAGAGTTTATTTTAGAGGCAATGCCGAAAATATTAAATGGTATACATAATGGTGTTAAACGGATCTCGCGCATTGTCAAAGGTTTGAAAGCTTTTTGCCATCAGCAGGAGGAAACAAAGGGTGCCTGCAATGTAAATGATAGTGTTGAGCAATCATTGGAATTTTGTCACAATGCTCTTAAGTATCATGTAACAGTACAGAAAAACCTGGCTGGGGACATACCCGAAATAATGGCTGACTCACAACAAATTGAGCAGGTGCTAATAAACCTTTTTGTCAATGCCGCTGATGCTATAGAAGAAAACTGTGAGGGAACACTTACTATACAAACACAGCACAAAGACAATACGGTAGTTATTTCAGTAGATGACACTGGGCATGGTATTCCAGAAGACAAACTTGATGACATTTGGCAACCATTTTTCACTACCAAGGTTGTCGGCAAGGGGACTGGACTGGGGTTAAGTACTGTTCTGGGGATTATACAGAATCACGATGGTCAGATCAAAGTAGAAAACAAATCTACAGGTGGGGCTTTGTTCACAATAACATTGCCAGCTATATTGCAAGGAGATAAGAAAATTGAAAGCGAGATTGTTAATAGTAGATGACGAGGCTGAGATTTGCGATATGCTCTCGCGTCACTTTCGTTATTTAGGTTATGCAGTGGATACAGCATCAAATGGTATCGAAGCTATGGAAAAACTTGTCCATGTTAGTACCCAGGTTGTCATCTCAGACATCGTGATGCCCCGGGTGGATGGAGTCGAACTTTTAAGAGCTGTACAGCAACAATACCCTATGGTTCATACCATTATGATAACAGGGTATGTGACGTTGGAAAATGCTCTTTCCTGTATGCGGCATGGGGCAGACACTTGCATATTCAAACCACTTGAAGACCTCAGCGAATTGGAAGAGGCGGTAGAGCGGGCTGTCATATCGTTGAAACGGTGGCAGGACAAATTGAAAGAACTACAAAGAATGAAACCTGCAGTTTCAGGAGACTGCTATGGGAAATAGCACGGTGTTTGACGTAGATTCGGAATTGATGGCAGGGTTTATTGATGAGGCACAAGAAGGTCTGGCGACATTGGACAGTCTCTTTGTCAAACTCGAAGCCGAGCCTACGAATCTTGATATTATTAATGCCATCTTCCGTCCTGTGCATACCATCAAAGGTAACTCTGCTTTTTTTGGTTTGATGAAAGTAAAAGAGCTGGCCCACGAAATGGAAACATTGTTGGGTCTGGCCAAGAAAGAGAACAAGTTGGTGCCCAACCAATCGACTATCAACGTTTTGCTCACTGGGGTCGACCAGTTGAAGGAAATGTTGGCCAGAACCCGTGACGGTCAAAGCGAAATTGAGGACGAGACTTGTTTCAATGAACTGATTGAAAAAATAATCTCCGCCAGAGAAACTAAAGGAGATACTGACGCGCTCTGGACTGAATTGTTTGACAAGCTTGAAAAAGTTAAGACTGATTTTGCCGAGCTCGATTCAACCTATGCCAAACAATTAGATGCTGTTATTGCGGTGGCATCTCGACTAAAGACCAACAAGCCATCCACTGATAGCCAGCCAGACAAAACCCAGGTGAAAGCACAACCAGATATTCCTGAACCTCTGCAAAAAGTCAAATCAATTCTCGACCAGCACCGTGGAGAAAGGTTAGGCAAGGCCGAGAATGCTGTTATTCTGGAGAATCTGACAGCACTGAAAGAACTCACAAGCAGCCGGAAAGCTGCTGAAATTATGGAAAGTGTTCTGGATGAATATCATAGGATAGTTGAAAGTGACGGGGCGGTCGAGGCGCTTCTGGTTGAATTGTTGCAGGAAAAAATCGAGGCACTGGTATCACTTGACGATTGGAAAACAGCTTCTGGCTCCAGTAAAATAAAATCCATCGAACCAAAACCCAAGGCAACCACAGAAAAAACAAAACCAGCCGAGCAAGCCCGTAAGACAATGCGTGTTACAGAAGATAGTATTGATAATTTTCTCAGCCACGTTGGTGAGCTGATTGTGGTGGGTGAAATGTATAACTATCTGCAAAAAACAGTTTCAAAGAGTGATTCAAGCACTAAGCTGTCCACCGATTTCAGACGGGTAAACGAGACTTTTGGCAACCTGTCCGACAATCTGCAAAAAAGTATTATGGAAATCAGGAAGGTGCCTGCTCGCGTCATTTTGCAGAAAGCTCCAAGAATGGTACGCGATATCGCCACGGCATGTGGCAAGGATATCAACGTTGAACTCTGCGGAGAGGATATAGAAATCGACAAGAGACTTATAGAAACCCTCGATGCACCGCTGACACATATGGTTCGCAATGCGGTCGACCATGGCATTGAGATGCCCGACAGTCGGCAAACATCCGGCAAGTCTCGGCAGGGAACGGTATGCGTCTCGGTAACCGAAACAGCCGATGATATTACGCTAACCATATCAGATGATGGAAAAGGGTTGGACCTTGAGACTATAAGAGCAAAGGCTGTTGAATTGGGATTAGCCAAGCCAGGGCAGGAACTAACACAGGACCAAATTACTGATATGATCTTCACTTCAGGATTTTCCACAGCCGAGAAAGTAACTGAGGTTTCTGGTCGAGGTGTGGGAATGGATGTTGTCAATCGTAACATTGTGGCAGCCAAAGGCAAGATAACTATAGATATTAAGGCCGGCCAAGGTACGAAATTTAGTATTCGGTTACCAAAAACAATTAGTACTCAGATTATAGATGGATTCCTCGCCAGGCTTGGGTGTAATTGCTATGTGATTCCTATGGATAAAGTCCAGGAAGTATTTCGCCCGGAGCCGCAAAACGTCAGTTCCATAACAGGCAAAGGCGAATGCGTGCTTAGACATGGTGAACTATTGCCTGTTATTAGGTTGACCGATGTCTTTGGCAATTTTTCCTCATCAGATGAACAGGGTACCGACAGAATTATGGTCTCTGCCAGCACAGGGAAGAAGCGAATGGCACTTTGTGTTGATGATGTTATCGGTGTTCAAAAAGTTGTACTCAAAGAATTGGACGGTCTTGAATTGAACTCGCAACTTTACTCAGCTGCTGCGGTTATGGGTGACGGTACTGTAGCAATGGTTTTGGATATTGATTGCCTCAACAGAATGACAACTGAAATATGATGACGAATCGCAGATTTTTATTGCCGGGTGAGTACCACGTGACCAAGACGCAAGTGCCTATTGACACTCTACTTGGTTCGTGCGTAAGTGTTTGTTTATACAATATAAAAAATGGCTTTGCGGCGATGAATCACTTCCTCCTCGACCGCCCCAAAACCAAAGAAAACGGAGATATTGGACGGTACGGCACCACTGCAATCGGGCACATAATAAACACTCTTATGGCAGTTGACGGCAACCCAAACCACTATCAGGCACAGATTTTTGGTGGTGCGTTCATGGTCAAAAACCTGAAAGCAGCTACTAACATTGGCAGGAGAAATGCAGATGTAGCCCAGGAAATCCTTGCCTCTCACCGCATACCCGTTATTAAAAAAGACATCGGAGGTACGCACGGCAGACGTATCAGTTTTGATACGGGAACAAATACTGTCCAGTGCAAATATACAGGTCAGACGCAGGAAGCTAAACGGTTAGCTCAAAAACGGCAAGAAATTACCCGCAGGAACCTGCGTATTTTGATTGTCGATGATTCTGCCACCGTCCGCAGGATATTGCGTAAAGCTATAGAATCAGCCGCCGATATGGAAGTTGTCGGCGAAGCTGAGGATGCTTACGAGGCCCGTTATCTGGTTCTTTCTGCCGAACCGGATGTGCTTACATTGGATATTATTATGCCTAAACTGGATGGATTGACTTTTCTTCGGAAACTGCAACAATACTATCCCAAGCCTGTTGTTATAGTTTCAACGATTGCAAAGGAAGGCTCTAAAGTAGCCCAAAATGCTATAGAATATGGTGCAGTTGCAGTGATAGATAAAGGGGCTTTGGAGTTGTATAAAGGATTGCATATTGTTCGCAACATACTAATACCGAAGCTGCGTTCTGCCGCTTGCAAGAATCCTGCTTTCTTATCACTCCGTTAATTTTCCTCGGCTAACATACCAACTACAGGCAGGAAAATACGGCCAGCATTGGTGTGTCCGTATCAATA
>CAJVYN010000133.1 GCA_913009355.1 uncultured bacterium
CACCGCCCTGTTGGCTTGAACCATGAGGAGGGATTGTGCAAAAATTAAAGGGATTAATGAAGCGTTGGCTTGAGCGCTGATTCGCTCGTGCCAACAAGACGCTGGAGCTGTCACGTCCTTTCGCCTTCAAAAAACGCTTTGCGCTTTTTGACTCAGGCCGTGCAGCTCAGCTCCCGCGTTGGAATAATAAATGAACACTCTTAACAATTTTGAACCAGGGCACAAGCATCCCTGTTTATGTGGATCTGGGAAGAGATTCAAGAGGTGTTGTTTAGGCAAATATAGTTCTCGAGCTCAAAACGATGCTTTTAAAGAATTTAATAATGGGAACTATAAAAACGCACTTGAGCATTGCCGACACCATATAACATGGTATTTGCTGTGCCATAGAGCCCATACTATACCATTTTTATCTTCAGGGATGCCAGAGGCCGAAGAGCTCCTCAGGATTGACATTTTGGCAATGGCAGATTTGGTTGACCTTCTTCATCTGTGCTATTTTCGCAATAATATAAGCGCAGACTTTCCGGATGCACTTTCTTTTCTAGAACATGCGATTTCCGATCCGAGATGGAATGTAGTCATTAACTACCAGAAAGCTCTTTGGTATTTGGTGGATAAAAACGATAGAAGCAATGCGTATCAAGAGATTTCCAAGATCGATATTAAAGAATGTGATTATGCTGAAGCGTTAACGCTATATTTAGATGTGGTTCCTGATGAAATATCATTCACAGACAAACAGAGTATTATTGATAGGATTATACAGAACACCACAAAAGAATCATATATTCTTCAATACACCATAGTTAAGGGAATATCATTTTGCCTCATTGGTGAGGTGGACAAAGGTTGCAATATAATTGAATCTGCCATCAACCACTACAAAGAATTAGATGAACACTCTATCTATGGCGATTATATGCTAGCACATGCATTGGAGACACTTGGTGAACTCAGGAATGACAAACATCTCATAGGCGATGCAATTGAACTCTACAAACGTGAAATAGATGCAAATTCATATTCCCCTTCTGGATTAGCAATGCTTCTCAAATCTATAGGAGATTGCTATCTGTTTATTTCAGATTATCCAACGGCAATAAGTTATTACGAATCTAGCTTAACAAAAGAATCAAATGACTTAACAAGGGTTTTCTTGTCTCGTGCTCTTGTAAACAACGGGAAACTATATGAATGCAGGAAAATGCTTGCAACATTAAAAATAGAAAAATTTAACGACGCAAACAAATATGACTATGCCATTTCATGGGCAATTTTGGCATTGCTCTCGCTTGAGCAAAGAGATATACAGACAGCAAAAGCACGTCTTAAAGAGGTAAAAACTTCAGACTATTTATTTATTAGGCAACGAGATAACTATATTATTGAATTACTAGAGTTAACAGCAAAAGAAGAACAAAGTTTCATTATAAAAGCGCTAGGAAAATTGAATAGATACGTAACATTGAACCCCAATTTTTTTGGGATAGGATTAAATATTAACAATATTATTGAAGACATTGAGACAAATAAATCAAAATAATTCCAACAATAGCATTCAGCGGACGGCGTGAACGTTGGCGGCGCTGACGCGGCAAGTTCTTTGGCGCCGTCCGCTGATGCAAGACGTTAAGTGTTGCTATTAATAAAATGAATTTTTGAAACCTTGAAGAAGGCCATAGGGTCAGCCCTTGACCTGTGACATCGTGGTGATATTCACGGTGCCAGATGAGGCTGCACCAGACTTATATGGTCTCCTCCTCTCAGGGACAAAAGGAAGCAATGGTGACAAATGATTTTGATATTTTCGGATAGTTTTCATTTCTAAGGCATCGATACCTTTCTGCCTGTGCGTAAAAGCACGCAGACGGGTTAGTTTGGATTTTTTATGAAGCAATGCGCAGAGTTGCATGTCCTTCTAAAAAGTGATATAGTATGGAGAAATTGAGGAAGAAATAAGTAATTCGTATATTAATTGTTAGATATACATAAGGAGGACAAGTGGCAAAGAAAACGGTAAGAAAAGTCAGAGCTAAATCATCAAGTAAAGTATCACGATCGTCCGCAAGGAAAGCAGCAAAAAAAACTAGCAAAAAAAAGAAATAATTATTTATGTCAACAATTAATTATAAATATAATGTCTTTATTAATTGTCCTTTTGACATTCAATACAGAAGGTTTTTTAGGGCTATAATTTTTTCTGTTATTGATTGTGGATTTAATCCGCGATGTGCTCTTGAAATTGATGATTCAAGTGTTAATAGATTGGATAGGATTATGAAAATTATTAAAAACTGCAAATATGGTATTCACGATATATCACGAACGACTTTAGATAGCAAGAATAAATTGCCGCGATTTAATATGCCTCTTGAACTTGGACTTTTTTTGTCAGCAAAAAAATTTGGTCAAAACAATCAAAAGAAAAAGAATTGCATCATTTTAGATAAGGAACAGTATCGATACCAAAAGTTTATTTCTGATATAGCAGGCATGGATATTAAAGCACACGACAGCCAAATTCGTAGAGTGATTTCTATTATGAGAAACTGGCTTTCATCCTATTCAAACGAATTAATTCCAAGTGGATCTAGAATTAATACTAGGTATTCGGATTTCTTAAGACAGTTGCCACAGCAAGCGAAAGACTTAAATATGACAATGTCTGAATTAACTTTTGGTGATTACGTAAATCTCTCTGCTGCCTGGATTGAAGAGAACAAAATATAAATATCTAACAACAGAGTGCAGTGAAATCGAACCAGCGGTGATGATTTGAGTTTTCGACATTATGTGACATGCAAATCGTCTTTATTGCAACTTAACATGTTTCATGGTTCGATTCACTGACTCAGGCGTTATCTTTGAAAGGAAGACAAATATGAAACACAAGGTATATAGCGCAATCATAAAGGCAATAAGGGATGGAAAAATGGCAAAACCATTTACAAAACACGATTTCGAGATGTGCTGTCCCGGTTTCGGAAATGGAACATACAATGCTTTCTTATACAAACACATAAAAAACAACACAGGAGACTATTCCGAATTGTTTGAAAAAGTTGCCCCAGGCCGCTTCCGGTGCCTGCGTCCATTCAAATATGGTTTGTAGGGAGGCTTTAATATAAAAAATCCTATGGAGCGTCCAACAGAACGAGGTGAGAAAACAGGGCCTTGCCCAAAATGTGGTTATCCTGAAGTGGTCGCCAGAAAATCCCGGAAGACCGGAGAATTATATTTCGGCTGTGCAAGGCCGAAGCAAGGAAGATACAAAGGGTGCAATTTTAGGGGATGTAGAAGTCACTGAGAGATAACAAAAGGGTTGAGCCGACACGGGATAAGGCCGGTGCATCGCGGGATGAAGTGATCAGTGCGATATTAGTCGGCTTACCTGCGGCGGGCAATGTCGTTACGCGGGCTTTGCCCGTTGCTATTCAAGTTTACGACTCGCACAAGGCTTAACCATGAAAAAGTCAAAGTTAAATAGAGATTGGCATCACGAGCACCGGATGCCTGCCAAAACCACAATGGAACAAAGGCTGGAATGGCACCTTGAGCACGCTAAAAACTGCGGTTGTAGACCCATTCCCGAAAAGGTTACTGAGGAAATGGAAAATAGGGGAATATCTACGCATAACAAAACGCTCAAGAGGGACGCGGCAAAAAGCCGCCGCGCCCCTTAGCTTCGCGTTTTGTTATGAAAACCGACCGGCGGGATAACCGGATGGACCTTACCGTAACCATCCAAACTGGTCGCATGTAGATCGCCTACTTACCTTCGCTTTGTTGTAGGAGCTATCGCAAAGATGAAAATCGACATCCATACGCACACCAAAAAGTGTAAGTCAGGCGACGCTCCTACAAGAGATATCTCCACAGAGAATCTCTGCGAAGCGATTCTTTCTACGGAAGTCAGGATCATTGCGATTACCAACCACAATGTTTTCGACCTGGACCAGTACACGGAAATCGGAACCAGTTTGGGCGAAGAAGCGCAAGTTTGGCCCGGAGTTGAACTCGACATCCTTGAGGAGGGATCGAGGGGGCATTTGCTGGTGATCGTTTCGCCGACCATGGCAAAGGATTTTTCTGAGGCGGTGGATGAGTTCACCAAAGGTTCCAATCCGGACAGCTTCACAGCTACAATTGACGATGTTCTGGAGAGGTTCGATTCTTCCACGCCACTCTACGTGGCCCACTACAAGCAGAAGAAGCCCAATCTCTCGGACGAAGCTCTTGAGAAGCTGCTGGAACGAACGAAGACTCCAGGCTGCGTGATCAAAGAGGTAGCTAACTCAATTTCAGCGGGAATCTATATTTCACATGGCTACGCTTCTATTTACGGATCTGATGTCCAGGATTGGGCGAAGTATGAAGAGCTTTCCCGTGAGCTTCCGGATCTTCGGCTTCCTATCGATAGCTTTGAGCATTTCTGCCTGCTCTTGGAAAAAGATCCGACGACAATCAATACCGTCCTCGACAGAAAGACTTCCGAATATCTCACACTGCGTCCGTTTGATGACGATTCGATTATAAAAGTCAGGGCTTTCGATGACATCAATGTCGTATTTGGACCGAAGGGAACTGGCAAATCCTGCATTCTGAGGGCCATTGCCAAGCATTACACGGAGAGCGGAATAGATGCGAAGGTCTACGAGTCAGCGAGTGATCGGCTGGATGAAATTTTCGATACGAGAGGCAGAGACCTGACGATCAATCTAAATAACCATGACATCAATTATTGCACCAACGAGATTAAAGCACTGCGCGCTGCAGGTGAGATTGGCGTTACGAGCCTAAGTAAGTATGTAGGTTACTTCGCGGCAAAGAGCACGAATAGGAACGCTAAGAAAATTCTACTTAAAGACATCGAGTCTGAGGAAGAGAGTGGAGCTAGGCGCGAGTTTGACGAATTTCACGAGGCGGTGGGAACAACGGCAAAGTTTTTGGAGTTTCTGGCCGAAAATCCTTCCGTGAAGAAAGAGCTCGAAGAAGATGAGCATAAGCAGGTCACTCGAATCCTGTCGGAGTTGCTTGAACGGTTGAGCAAACGGAAGTGGGCCGGCTTTTCTGGTTGGAAAGAAATTTGTTTTTTAAATTCAGCGATCAAAGCGTTCCGGGGAGAGGTGGAGCGGAAGACAGGATCGCCAGCGATGCCTACCACGACAGGTTTTCGCGACTATGCGATGAATCGCATCAAGATCGAGGTTAACGCCTCCGAGATCGTGAAGAGCGTTGATACAAGTATCCCGATGCTCAAAGAGCCTGTTGGTAGCCTTGGAGCGAACAAAGGGGAGCTAGAGTTCTGGACAGAGTTCAAATTCCAAACTGGGGATGTTACGGACGGTTCGTTGGCCAGTTTAGGCAGATCAAAGAAGGGAACGCAGAAGAAGTTTATCAATTGTATCCGGAAGATCTTGGAGCACGTCTACGCCGACGATTTATTTCAGCACATATCCAAACTCAATGAAATCGAAGATGTGGAAGACATCAAAACTGTCTACGAACTGCTGCTCTTTAAGAGGTATTTCGCGATAGACGGAGTTTGGTACTTGCCGTCTAGTGGGGAGGCTTCGATGGTCATGTTGCAGAAGGAACTTGGGACAGACAAGGAGGTCTACATTCTGGACGAGCCGGAGAGGAGTCTGGGCAACGAATATATTAACGATGTGATTGTCCCTCTGATTAAGGAACGGGCACGGGCAGGCAAGAAGGTATTCATTTCAACACACGATGCGAATATTGCCGTACGAACCCTCCCGTATAATTCAATCTACCGGTGTCACGGGCAAGGAGGGTATAGCACCTATATCGGCAACCCCTTCTCAAACAATCTGGTAAATCTGGCCGACGCGAGCGATTACATAGATTGGAAGAGGGTCAGCATGAGAACTCTTGAAGGCGGAGAAGAAGCATTTGGTGAGCGAGGGAAAATTTATGGAAACGATTAAAGCGACTGTCGTGCAGGATGACAAGAAACACTTTATCAAGATTGAAGACGAAAAGCACATAATCAGGATTCCAATGTCCGAGGACAAGCCAAACGAGGTTAAGAGCGCGTTCAACAAGCTAATCAATCGGATCAAGGAAGGAGAGTTTCGGATCGAGTTGGATGAGGTAGGCGAAGATTTGTTCTCTCAGGTGGCGAATGGATACATCACGCAGCTAAACCGGGAGATCCAGGAAGTTCACAGTGAAATGGAGCGGTATGGCTTGGTTGTCGACTGATTGCGCCTGATGAGTCGGCTGGAAGATCTTCCCATTCAAAATATGGGTATGGGGACACAGAGCCTGCCTAAAAACTCCACCCACATAGTGTGAAAAGAATCTTTCTTCCCAAAACCATTCATATGGAAAGCTGAATATCGGAATCATTCTTGAATCCATTACTGAAATAATGTTTTACCTGAAACCGAGTGCGTCATTCTATACATGTAATAGTTTAGTTCCTTTTATATAACACGGACAGAATCGAATGATCAGGAAGAATTATTATAGAGAGCAGCCTGGGCAGTAGGGGAATCGGAAGTGAGGAGAATCTGAAGGAATTCTCTGGGATGA
>CAJVYN010000134.1 GCA_913009355.1 uncultured bacterium
GATACGGAGCCGATTATACAACCGAAGCATCGCCGACAGCCGCCGATTATGCCGCTGCTATCGTGCCATTATTAAAGAATAAAAATCTAAAACTTATCCTTGAGCCGGGAGCAAGTATCGCAGCTAATGCAGGGACTTTGGTAACGCAGGTGTTGTATCTGAAAAAAGGCGGCGAGAAGAAATTTGTTATAGTCGATGCCGGGATGAACGATTTGATTCGTCCGCCATTGTACGATGCGTTTCACTTCATCTGGCCGGTAGAAGTAGATAAACGATTTGTGCCTTCCCGGCGGGATAAGGATTTGCAATTGGATGGAACTGCTGTTGTTGACATTGTCGGGCCGGTTTGCGAAGCGGCGGACTTTTTCGCAAAGGATAGAGCTTTACCGCCGGTTAAGCGTGGCGATTTGGTCTCTATATTTGCCGCTGGGGCGTATTGCTCTACGATGAGCAGCAATTACAACGCCCGCTGCCGGGCCGCTGAAGTACTTGTCGATGGCGATAAGTTCTCGGTTATCAGAAAACGTGAAACCTATGAAGACTTAATCGCACCGGAAAGAACGTGACCCGTCGCTCGTGCCCCTGCTTTCGCAGGGATGACATCTTTGTGTTTTGTGGCTCGGTTCAGGAGTTACCAACGACTAACAAAACGGTTTTCACTCAAGCCATGCTCTTACCGCTTGGGTTGGGTACAGTGATGTTGAGAAAAAAACGCTAAATGTTTTAGAAGAACAAAAAATGGTTGCTTTGTTCAGGATTTTAACTGTTGCGTTTGTTATATGGCTTATCTGTCGTTTCTTCTACTCTCTCGGCAAAAGAAGCGCTTTTGAAGACTTCAAACGCCACAAGAAAGAAGGCACAAACGAACACAGCAACAGAAAGGTTGTTGATTCCTCAGTAGTGGAAAAAGATAATCATATTGACAACGATAAACGCTGACATTAACCGGCCCTACTTCTGCTTCTCGGCGGTGTTATTCGGTTGCTGCATCAAGAAAAGGGCCACTCTTGAACCAGAAGCGGTCCGGTGAGCGGTCAAAATAGAGTAATTGTTCATATAGCTGTCCTTTATAAACCCTGTCTGGTTCGCCAAGGGCAGCTATTAGTTCTTTCTTCGTCATATCTTCCGGATAATCTCCTTTTTGAATAGCGTTCAGCCTACTTTGCTCCTGTGGTGTGCGTTTTGTTTGGTGTAATTTCTTTTCGAGCTTACGTGGTTTGTCTTCGGCATATTTTGGCTCACGGTTACCGGTAGATTGGTTAAAAGATTCAAGTTTGCTGGTAAGTGAGCTGTTTTGAATTCTGATGTTGGCATTTTCGACAGCAAGTTGGCTGTTCCGGTCTCGGAGCACATCAATCTGCCGGCTAACCTCCCTGATTTTTGTGTTAGCAGAATGCGTCTGCTCCGTCAAGACGTTCTTATCCGTACGCAATCTGCCCTGCTCCCTGGTCAGTGCACCCATCTCCATATTGACCCAGACGGCGGTGTACAGCCCGGCAGCAAAAAGCATCAGCGATACAAACGAAAGCAGTTGCCATTTTCTCCGTGATATATCGCTTTTCCGCGCCGATGTTTCCGCCCTTACCAAAAGTTTTTGCAGTATAACTTCAGGTGATGATACTTGATTTTCGCCAACCCTGGTTTCTTTCGCTTCTTTAACTGCTTCCGATGCTTCAATGTCAACGACTAACTTTCCGTGTCGTCTAAGAGTCGTTATACGGTTTTGTTTTGCCCAACTTTGGACTTTGTCCACGTTGACGCCTTTCATAGCTGCATACTCCGGAACAGTTACTATCCTGGTCTTTTTGCCGCTGTTAATTATCGTTTCCATAGCATTTTATTTTTCTTTTATCGCACCGTTTCTAATATTTTCGGCTGTTTTAGCCGGTTTTCTTTAACGAACGCTTCTCCTGCTCGGCCTGGATGCGGTGGCCTTGAGGAAAAAATGTATCTCGTGGAATAAAGAACGCCGAAATAAAAAGACGCGGGAATGACAAAATAATATCGGAAAAGATACTTAAAAATAATCAATAATCAATAATCAATAATCAATAATCAATAATCAATCGATTATAGGTGTCGTTCGACGAAGCCGGTGTCGATTTCACCCTTGACGAAAAGATTATGCGAGAGGATATCTAAACAAGCTGGTATCGTGGTTTTAATTGGCTCGATAACAAATTCACGTAACGCCCTTTTCATTGTGGCTATGGCCTCTGTGCGAGTTCTTTGATGAACAATAAGCTTGGCAATCATTGAATCGTAATTCGGGCAGACCGTCAAGCCCTGATGGACGTGTGTATCGACTCTAACGCCCGGGCCGCCGGGCGGAATGTATCTGGTAATCGTACCCGGAGAAGGTGCGAAATTATTTGCGGGGTCTTCGGCGTTGATTCGGCACTCGATTGCTACGCCGGTATGCTTAATATTTCTCTGACTGAATTTGATTTTTTGGCCTGCGGCAATTTTTAGCTGCAACTTAATCAGGTCGTGACCGGTAACCATCTCGGTAACCGGGTGCTCGACCTGGATTCGTGTATTGACCTCGATGAAGTAGAACTTTTTATCCTTGTCCAAAAGAAACTCAACCGTTGCGGCATTTACATATTTGGCCTCTTTTATAATCCTCAGAGCGGATTCACAAAGTTTTTCCCTGGTATGCTCATCCAACGCCGGAGAAGGCGATTCCTCAATCATTTTCTGATGTCTTCGTTGAATGGTGCAGTCCCTTTCGTAGAAGTGTAACGTGTTGCCGGCCATGTCGGCCATTACCTGCACCTCTATGTGTCGCGGATCAACTATAAATTTTTCCAGATAAAGGCTCGGATTGCCGAAAGCGGCTTCGGCTTCAGCGCCTGCTGCGTTAAATGCCGAACGAAAGCTAACGTCGTTATGCACAATTCTCATACCTCGTCCGCCGCCGCCGGCAACAGCTTTTATAATCACGGGGTAGCCAATCTTATTTGCCAGTTTTAGCGCTTCGGACTCTTTTTTGATAATACCTTCAGAGCCGGGCACTATCCGCACTTTGGTTTTATGTGCCAGTTTGCGAGCCTGGACTTTGTCGCCGAGCAACTGCATTGCCTCGACAGGCGGGCCTATAAATGTTATTCCGCAATCCTGGCATATCCGGGCAAAGTTTATATTCTCGGCTAAGAAGCCATAACCCGGGTGAATTGCCTCAACATCAGCTATTTCAGCGGCACTGATAATTCGCGGGATATTTAGATAACTTGCAGCAGGGCTGGCTGGACCTATACATATCGCTTCATCCGCAAGCTGTAAGTACGGAGCGTTTTTATCAGCCTCCGAGTAAACCACAACCGCTTCAATGCCAAGCTCATGGCAGGCGCGAATGATACGCAGAGCTATTTCACCACGATTTGCTATCAGAATTCTTGAAAACATTTTTAGTCGTTAGTATTTAGTCGTTAGTATTTAGTCGTTAGTATTTAGTCGTTAGTATTTAGTGCCGCCGAAGGCGGCCTCGATTCCCTATTCACTAATCCCTATTCACTATTTAGTTTGGTTTAACCTTAAAAAGCACCCTGCCATATTCAACAGCCTGGCCGTTAGTTACCAGTATTTCGGCAATCGTGCCACTGGTTTCAGCCTTTATCTCGTTCATTACCTTCATTGCCTCGATTATACAAACGACCGTCTGCGGCTCAACCACTGAACCAACTTCGACACAAGGCTCCGAATCAGGACTTGCTGTTGCATAAAAAGTCCCGACGAGAGGCGATTTTATCTCTACCAAATTACTTTCCTGCTGAGGGATAGCGGATTTGGCCTCAGTTGCCGGCGGTTCTGCTTGCACAGAGACAAGCCCTGCTCCTGCGGAAGCAGGGAGCAGGGCGGTTACAGTCGGCTGCTGGGGCTGGGGACGCTTCAAAAGAATTTTGTCTTCGCCATGTTTTATCTCCACCTCGACCAGCTCGTTTCGTTTCATTATTTCAATGAGCTCTCGTATTTTCTGCAAATCGGTATCTTTTTGCGCCATTGCCGTATCCTTTCTTAAAAAAAGAGCACAAGAGCATAAGGGCACAAGGGTACTTATAACTTATGCGCTTATGACTTATGCACTACTTGAGTATAACTACAAGAGGTGTTTTTGCAAACAATTTCCGGCTCTGTGTGATTAAGGATTTGCCGAAATGAGACGCTGAATCGCTGAATTTTACACAAATTATCCCATAAAACCTTAAATTACAGCGATTTTATGATATTTTTTGAAAATAATGGGCTTGAAATAAAGAGAATGTCAAAAATGTAAAGGTATTTCAAGGCCAACTATCGTGATATCATCAACTTCAGATATATCGATTTCCCGGCTTTGCACAAGAATGTTGAGTCTGTCCGTCATTTCAACAATTGGCAAGTCTTTGATTTCGCAAAATTCTTCACTGAAATTAAAGCCGGCCTGGTCGTCGAAACAGCCGATAAAAGGATCTGCTCCATCGGAGTACAGCAGCAGTTTATCGCCGGGTTGAAGCTGTACGGTCTGCTGGATATAGTCAGCTTGTTCGAAAATTCCCAACAGTGAGCCTCGTATTTCCAATTGTTGCGGCTGTTGCCGGGGGCTGATGAGAACCGGATAAGGATGGCCGGCACGAGCGTAGGTCAGCTGTAGTGTCTTCGTATTCAGCAGACAATAGCAACAGGTTGCAAACTGATAGCCGGAGAGTTTTTGTGCAGTCATTCGCGAGTTGAGACTCTTCATAACCTCTGCTGGTGAGAATATGCGGTAATTGCTCTCAATGGTCTCCCGCATAACCAGAGCCTGCTTTAGAAATATCGTCAAAAGCGCCGCAGGAATCCCGTGACCAACTGCGTCAGCTACATAAAAGCCTATGTGCTGCTCGTCTATGCGCACGATATCGTAAATGTCACCTGAGACCCACTCGGCAGGCAGAAAAGTTGTAGCCCATTGTACTTCATCAGTATTGGGCAGTTGGGCGGGCAGAAAGTCGCGCTGAACAAGACCAGCCATACGAAGCTGTTCCGAGAGGTTATCAACCAGTGCTCCGGCCATACGAAGCTGCTCAGCGAGTTTGTTGCTGTGAGTGCTTTGCAACTGCTCCGGCGGGACCGCAGGCTTTACAACAATTTCAGAACATCTTTTACGGTACGCAAGATTGACGCTGATTCTGACCCACAACTCGTCTAAGGAAACTGACTCCATTGTGGCTGACATAGAGAAACTAACCCTTGATGGTGCTAAAGAAAAGCTCCTCACGGGTGACTCCACACGATTGTTGAGCAAAATAACACCGACACTTTTCATCTCAAGGGATTCTATTATCCTGGCCAATTTCTGCTGCTGCGAGATGCTCAAGCCCTCTGCATCGATAATGACGGTTCCAATCAGGTCGAGCCGATGAAGTATCCCGTGGAATTTGCCTATTGGGAGCACTAAGGAAGAAAGTCTCTTTTGTTTTAAAAGTCGCTTTATTTCAGGCGGTATCTGTCCCTGGTTCGTCAGGTATAGAACGTCTGTGAAGCTTTTTGGCACTTCGACAGCAGTTATCAAACCCGCTTTTCCCATTTCATTTGCCTTTTGCGATTACGTTATCAGGATTTTGAGTTAATACTCATTCTCACAGAAACGGACATAGCTAATTTCGGCTTATTATGGGTAGTACTTTGTGTTTTTTCGTTTTTTTCTGCTATTGTTTTTGCTTTTTTCTGCTCCTGTAAGACCGGTAGTACTTGAACTGTCTGCGCCGGTATCGTTTGCTGGTTTTTTTGTCTGTGTCAGAAATGATTTTGAAATCTCGAGCCTACTGACTCTTCAGTTACATATAGCCATAAACGCCGGAAACAGGATTTCTGCCAAAATTTAGATAGAAAAGTTGACGTTTTCTAATTTAATGTAATACCTTATTAAAAATAGAGTTACGAAAAAACAGCTTAAAAACAGGCGGTTTGAGAAAAAAATAATAGATTTTTTAGATTTTCAGTTTGCATTGCAAACTTGTTTGCAATATAATAAGGCCGATTGATAAATTGAACTTAACCCAGCTTCGCTGGAACTTTTAGACAAGATAACAGGATTAACAAGATTTTTTTGGTCTATCTTTTTTATCCTGTAAATCCTGTCAAAAAAACAAATTCCTATACTTTCGAGTTAATTTTGTAATAAGGTTGCTCTGTTGAAAACAGACGCCAAAGTCATTTCGAGCGAAGGCCTCGCAGAGGCCGAAGCCGAGAAATCTATTAAAAACAGATTTCTCCACTTTGTTCGCTTCGCTCACTACGGTCGAAATGACAAGTTTTCAACAGAGCGAGCCTCTAACAAAATGAATCGTTGTACCGAAAGTGAGTGTTTTTTCGTCCGGCAAGGAAGGCGAAACAGGCAATGCCAGGGCATTGTCG
>CAJVYN010000135.1 GCA_913009355.1 uncultured bacterium
TAGCAAAAACATAGAGCAGTTTGTTACCCCACCCGGCAAGTGCAACCTCCTTGTGATATTTGGGTATATTTTTACGGCTTTTGAGACTGTTCAATATCGAAGCTACAGCAGCCTGGTCAGCGGTAGAGGCTTCACTATGTCCAGCGGAAGCGAAAGACTCGCCAGAGCCGGCATCGTGTGAGGCGGCAGGTGTGACACTATGTGACGGACTACTATCTGAAAAACCGCTGCTTGCGTCTCCACCTGTAGCCATAGCATTCAAAGCTCTGGTCGGATTGGATTCAACCTTGCTGAGTATTGCCAATATTTTCTGCTCAGGCAGCCAGTTGACAACATCAGTAGAGGCCGGCAAAGCTGTACCTGTGCAGAAACGCCTGCCGCAGTTGCTGGCAAAATTGAAAGCTTCTGTGGAAGCCCAAACTTTCGCCGCTTCTCTCAACACAGCTCCTGCCCAGAAAAAGGACAAAAACCTGGATGAGATTTTGGTAGCCGAAGAAGAACCTTTAATAGCGGAAACCGCGGATCTGCCTGAAAACGGCCGTCGCAGCAATGTAGCCCGTCGCAGCGGTTTAGACCGCAGAGCGGGCGCTGTGAACGAAAAAATAAAGGTCAGCACCACCCGTCTCGACAACCTGATAAATATGACCGGCGAGCTGGTCATTGCCCAATTGATGGTCACTGAAGAAGTAAACACAACGCTCGTTTCTGAACACGAGCTGAGCCGTAAAGTTGCCCATCAAAGTAAAATTGTCCGTGAACTTCAGGAATTAGCAATGTTGATGCGGATGGTTCCGATTCATGGTGTCTTCCAGAAAATGACCAGACTTGTCCGCGACCTTTCACACAAAGCCGGTAAAAATATAAACTTTATTACATCGGGTGAAGAAACAGAACTCGATCGTACCGTAGTTGACAAAATCGCGGACCCTCTTGTGCATATGATACGTAATTCCGTCGACCACGGTATTGAATCTTCAGAGGAGCGCATCAAAGCAGGAAAGAATCCAGCCGGACGAATCGAACTGCGTGCATATCACCAAGCTGGAAACATTGTCATCGAAATCGCCGATGATGGCAAAGGTCTCGACAAAGAACGCATTTTGAAAAAGGCTATCGATAATGGCATTGTCGAGGCCGGTCAGGAGCTGAGCGACGAAGAAATATTCAAACTGGTTTTCCACGCAGGCCTCTCGACGGCTCGGAAAGTAACAAGTGTATCAGGGCGCGGCGTGGGTATGGATGTGGTTAAAAAGAACATCGACTTGCTGCGAGGCAAGGTTGACATCAGTTCGACTCCCGGTATCTCAACAAATATACTCGAAATCGCTCAAAATGGTATCTATGATAAGGAACGGATTGCGCCTGTTCCGCCGCTGCAAAGACATAGATATCTGGCGCCACATCGTGTAAATGGACGGAAAGTATTCGAAGTAAATAAGAGCTTGAGAGATGTTGTAATCTTTAAGTATCTGAATTTGATGGAAGATTGGCCGGTTAAAAGTCCTCTGGACTTTATCTTTTGCCGTAATGTGATGATATATTTTGATAAGTCCACACAACAGCGACTGATAAACCGCTTCTGGAATTTGCTGGATTCGGGAGGAGTCTTGTTTACCGGCCATTCAGAATCGCTGACCGGAATTGAGCACAAATTTAATTACATTCAGCCGACGATTTATGTGAAATTATAGGATTTATTATGTCAAAAAAGAGATTGATAGTACATGTATCTGACGCCAAGTTCTCTAATGACCCTGCGGATATTCTGGTAACATATTCGTTGGGTTCGTGTATTGGGGTGTGCTTGTATGACCAGGCAACAAACATCGGCGGTATGCTGCATTACCAGCTTCCAAACTCTACGATAGATACCGACAAGGCAAAAGAAAAGCCGTTTATGTTTGCCGACACGGGTATGAAGATTTTGGTTCAAAAAATGTTGTCAGCGGGAGCAAACAGGAAACGAATGCAGGTAAAAATTGCAGGCGGAGCATCAATGAAAACTGGCCTGAAAGGATTTGATATCGGCAAACGCAATCATCTGGCCATCAGGAAAATCCTGTGGAAGAACGGTATGTTTATTGATGCCGAGGATGTCGGCGGTTCTTCACCTCGTAATATGTATATGAATATCGCTAATGGTTTTGTAACAGTCAGGTCTAACGGCCTTGAGAAAAATTTATAGAAAAATTAAAAAGCAGCTTTCTGCAATACCGGATGTGAAAAATTACTATGGCAATTACCCTTAAAACAAAGATTAAGGTTCTGATAGTTGACGACTCCGCTATAGTGCGCAAGGTACTCAGCCGACAGTTGAATCAGCACCGCGGCATAGAGGTCATCGGAACTGCACCTGACCCTTACGTGGCACGCGATAAAATCGTGGCACTGGAGCCGGATGTGCTCACGCTTGATGTCGAAATGCCCCGAATGGACGGCATAACATTCCTGCGAAAATTGATGAAATCCCATCCGATGCCGGTTATTGTTTTAAGTTCTCTTACACCCAAAGGCGGCAAGACAGCTATGGAAGCTCTTGCAGCGGGGGCGGTAGAGGTTATGAGCAAACCGGGTCCTGCATATAGTGTTGGCGATGCCTGTAACGCTCTTGCGGAAAAAATAAAGACTGCATCAAGAATCCGCATTAACAAACGCGCCACAGTCCAACATCAAAGCAACACACCATAGCACAGGATGAGGCATCATCCATTGTCTTTGGTATGCCTAAAGAAGCCATAGAATGCGGAGCAGCGGAAAAAGTTGTCCCACTACCAGACGTGGCCCAAGCTTTGATCAACTTCGCACAGCATTAAGCTGACAATCAAAAACTGCGTGAAAGAATCGAAATACTGATAACCCGTTTGATCGTATAATATATAACTGCATCTCGTCAGCAGAAATAAGATAAAATCAGCTTTCAATTTAGGATGCGGTTTTAACTCCTGATTCAACGATTTTACTGTTATACATTTTCCTTTCAACAATTGTTTTCTTTTTCAATTCAGACCGCTTTTTCAGAATCTCATCTCGTCCGCAAATCTCCGATACGGAGGGGCATTTCGCAAGTCTTCCAGAACGATTAGGATTTTCTCATCTGTAGAAAACTTACGGTGTGTTGTTTTTCTGGTCTGCTTTATTACATCTTTAGGAACTTTTAGTTGGAAGCATTACCATATCTCAAGTATCATATACTATGAAAATGAGGCTCTAAATAACCTTTGTCTCTGATTTTATCTAAGGTTTGCGATGAGATATCAGGGTATCAAGAATGGGACCATAAATATTTAAACCGGGAGCTAACACAAAAGATGATAAAGACTAAAATAATCGCAACTCTCGGGCCATCGTGTAGAGAGGCCAAGACTATAAAGGCAATGATTGCCAACGGAGTTGATGTTTTCCGATTAAATTTCTCTCATGGTACGCTTGCCGAACATGCTGAATTATTGAAGGTACTTAATACAGCTCGTAGTCAGCACCATCATACAACAGCGGTGATGGGTGATCTTTGCGGTCCGAAGATAAGAACCGGCAACATTGAGCCGGAGGGTGAGATGTTAGAGGTTGGAGATGAGGTTCGAATCGAACCAGGTATTGAAGTTGGCAATGTAAGGCATTTCGGGACGAACTATGAACGTTTTACGCAGGACGTTGATATTGGACACCGGGTTCTTATCGATGACGGCCAAATTGCTTTGCGTGTGGTGAATCAGGATGGAGATGTAACAATATGCAAAGTTATTGTCGGCGGTCCTTTGTGCAGCCACAAGGGAATCAATCTTCCGGATTCGCAAGTAAGCATACCTTCGATTACGGAGCGGGACTGGAAATGTGCCGATTGGGCAATTGAGCGGAATTTAGATTTTCTGGCGATGAGTTTCGTGCGTTCGGCTGATGAAATAAAACAGTTAAAAAACTATATCCGTAAAGCGGACGCAGATATCAAGATAGTAGCCAAGATTGAAACGCCACAGGCGCTGAAGCATTTAGAAGATATTATCTATTGCAGCGACGCTGTATTGGTTGCCCGCGGGGACCTCGGAGTCGAGATGGACCTTGCAGAGGTTCCTCTTATTCAAAAACGAATCACTCAGATGTGCAGGGAGTTCGGCAAACCCGTTGTGGTTGCCACCCAGATGCTGCAAAGTATGATTGAAAGCCCAGTACCGACCCGTGCTGAAGTATCAGATGTTGCCAATACAATTATGGATTTTGCCGATGCGGTTATGCTTTCCGGTGAGACAGCGGTTGGCAAATATCCCGTCAAGGCGGCTCAGACCATTCAGCGGATTGCGCGAGTAACGGAGGCCTACCTCGAACAAAGCGTTAATGTGCACCCCAAAAGCAGTACGACAGATGATTTGGTCTTAACGGCTGTAATGTCTCACTGCGTTGGTGAAATTGTTGATGATATTAAAGCCAAATTAGTAGCGGCATGGTCGCAAAGTGGTTCTTCCGCCCGGCTGCTGAGCAAAGCGAGGATTGATGTGCCGGTACTGGCGTTAAGTTCTGACCAGAAAGTGTGCCGCCAGATGTGTCTGGATTATGGTGTCATACCACGGTGCAGCTCAATACCGGAGAACATCGAGCAGTTCACACTATTGGTCGATGAGATGATTGTTAGTTGCCAATGGGCTACAGCCGGCGACAAAATAGTTCTTATAGCAGGCCAACCTCTCGGCACCGCCGGCGCCACTAACGCCATCGTAGTTCATACGATTACCGCCAACAAACAAAAAAAACGCTAAATCTGCTTTGGAGAATACAATGAAAAAAGATAAAGATATTGAATCTATTATGACTCCCAACTCGATTGCTGTGGTGGGAGCGACCAATCGACCTGGCAGTGTAGGGCTTGCAGTGTTTCGCAATATTCTCAGCGGCGGATTTCAGGGAGTGCTTTACCCTGTCAACCCCAAAGCCAAATCCGTCCAGAGTGTAAAGGCCTATCCCAGCTTGACTGACATACCGGATGAGGTGGATATGGCGGTTATTATTGTTCCTGCTGAAATTGTTCCGACCGTATTGGAAGAGGCAGGCAGAAAGCAGGTCAAAGCAGCTATCGTTATTTCCGCTGGATTCAAAGAGACCGGCGGGCACGGAGTGGAGTTGGAGAATCGCCTGAAAGAAATAGCTGAAAAACAGGGTATTTGCATGGTGGGACCCAACTGCCTTGGAGTTATCAATAACGATGAAAATATCCGGATGAATGCGAGCTTTGTAACGAAAATGCCAAAAGCCGGCAATATTGCCTTTATTTCACAGTCCGGGGCATTATGCACTGCGGTGCTCGATTATGCAGAAGGCAGAAACATCGGATTCTCCAGATTCATCAGCTTTGGCAATAAAGCTGACGTGAACGAAGTGGACTTGTTGCGTTATCTCAAAGACGATCCTGATACAGATGTAATTCTAATGTACCTGGAGGATATTACCAATGGACGTGAGTTCCTGGAGGTTGCGAGGGAAATTACATGGCAAGCACATAAACCTATGCTCGCTATCAAGTCCGGCCGCTCTGCTGAAGGCGCTCGTGCGGCCACATCACACACCGGTTCTCTGGCCGGCTCTGATTCGGCGTATGACGCAATCTTTTATCAAAGCGGTATCATGAGAGTTGAAGGAATCAATGAACTTTTCGACTACGCAATTGCTTTTGCCAAACAATCGCCTCCGGCGGGCAACCGCATTGCTATCGTAACCAACGCCGGAGGACCTGGTATCATGGCTACGGATGCCGCTATTCGTCATGGACTGAAAATTGCCGAATTGTCGGAAGAAACAAAACAAAAATTAAAACAGGACCTTCCTCCTACCGCCAATATTAATAATCCTGTTGATATTATCGGAGATGCCACCCACGAACGATATGAAGCTGCTATTCGACACACTTTAATGGATGAAAATGTTGATGCCGCAATTGTAATTCTCGCACCGCAGGCGATGACTGATGTTTTGGAAACAGCACAGATTGTTCCAAATGTGACAAAGGATATTAACAAACCGGTATTGTGCTCTTTCATGGGTATTGTGGACGTTAGCGAAGGTGTCCAACACTTAGAAAAATGCGGGATACCCAGCTATGCTTTTCCTGAGGCGGCAGTCAGGTCTATGGCCGTGATGAGCTTTTACGGAAATCTGCTCGGCCTCGATAAGAGAGAAGTGCGAACAATGGCTGCAGACCGTGATACGGCCAATGCGGTAGTAAAAAAGAAGCTCGCCAATAAAGACAGCTACTACCTGTCTGAGAAAGAGGCAAATGAGATATTACAGTGTTACGGGTTCCCGGTTTTGAAGAGTATTTTACTCAAAGATTTA
>CAJVYN010000136.1 GCA_913009355.1 uncultured bacterium
GAGTTTTTCCCGTTGAGACAACTGATTTTAATTGTTGTGTCCAGTCCAGCCCCGGTGTGCCGGGGTTGCCGGCGTCTTTTGCTTTTGCCAATGATTTATCAATGTAATCGTCCAGCTCGACAAGTTTCGCCGCTTGAGAATTGGCTTCGATAATCTTCAAATTCTGTTCGAAAGCAATTATCCCTATTGGTAAAGACTGGAAAATTGTTTTGCCAAGCGGACCAAAATTTGAGTCCCAATTGGTACCGGTATTTGCGATGTGTGCTTTTTGACTATTGTCAGTCTTGTTTACTTTATCTACTTTTTGGGACTGTGATTTTTGGTGGTCTGGCATAGCTCAAATAATATACCCTGTTTCCGTATTGTCAAGTATAGATGTTGCAAAAAAACAACATATATATCTTTTTTTCGGATTGTCAGAGCGGTTTGTTTGGCGAGAAAAACTTTTGTAAAAACGAAATAAGTAGCTGTGGGAGGGCAGTTTTGCCACATACGATATTTTATATTTGGCCTTTGATATTTAGAAAATAGGCAAACTTGGTAATTTAGGCAATTTACTATTGACATTCGGATGTGAAATTGGTAAGATTGAACGAATACTAAATTAGGTATGTATGCTCTTTTGCATGCATTGGCAGTCCGCAAAGGAAAGAAAGTAATGAAAATTCTTTGGAGAGGTGAAAAATGAGGAATTTGGTATTAACGACAATGCTCGTAATTTGTGTAACCGGTGCTGTTCAAGCTGGACCTACAGTTACCTTTCTGGGCACTGGAAACGCCGGCACAGCTCACATACCTGGTGTTGGTTGGGTCTATGCAGGCGAGATGGAATATTTGGCAAATGGTATTGATGGAGTTGCCGACGGGCAATTCGACAGCTTCTGTATCGAAGCAAATGAGTATGTTCACCGTAATAGTGTTTACGATGCGGTGCTCAATACCGAAGCTGTGCAAGGTGGCTTTGGAGGCGGCAATCCCGACCCTCTGAGCGATCAGACCGCTTGGCTGTACAACAACTACCTGGACCTCGGCAATAACAGTGGCACCGTGGCCAGGGATTACCAGTTGGCAATCTGGTATCTTGAGGAAGAGATTAGCAACCCACAGTTAACTGACGGTGCTAATGCATTGATAGCCGATGCAGAATACGCAGTCAACGAAGGCTGGAGCAATACGACTATCAAAGTGCTCAATCTATATGAGGAGGGCACTTATGGCACTGACAACGAGGCCTTTGCACAGGACTGCATAGTGAGGGTTGCGGTGGTTCCCGCCCCAGGTGCTGTTTTGCTGGGCAGTATTGGTATAAGCCTCGTTGGCTGGCTTCGGAAACGCAGGATGCTGTAGATTTATAATTTGTTCGGTTGTAACTGAGTTTTAAAAGGGCTTGGAGCTTAACGCTCCCGGCCCTTTTTTATTGGCAGGGCGGCAAGTGCGAGTGTGTCCTTAATTGAGTTCCTGCCCTGAACTTCTGAGACTTGGCTGCTCGCCGAAGCTTTGCACATAAAAATTCGGTCTTCGGTGTTGCTATTTGTCATCATCGTAAACACCTTTTTCACCAATTCTATAGCATCCAGACGATACTGGACTTGCCGATTTTGCTTAACCTTATACTGGACAAATACTTATAAAAGTAAAGATAGGGTGTTTGTCTGTCGCTTGTTTTGGTACGAATTTTGCACTGCAACAGTATAAGGCATATATTGTGTACTTAGTGAAGCATGGTAGGCGGAGTTATACAGGGAGGCGTCTGATGAGTGGGTCTGAAAGGCGAAAGTATAAGCGGTTGCCAATAAAGCTTGGTTTATCGTGCCGTAGAGTTGGTTCGGCAGCAGAGAAATCCCATACCGGCTGCACAGTGGATGTAAGTCCCGGCGGTTTGTATTTTGAGACCGCAATTGGCACATTTAAGCCGGGCAACCTGTTGAAGGTGAGATTGTCAATACCACCGACGACAGGTCTGCTTGAATTTGGCGGCAAGATTTCGGGTTTTGCCAGGGTCTTGAGAACCTGCAATATTTGCGATTCTCGCACAGACACTAATTTATCTTCCGGCAGGTATGGCGTAGCTGCCGAATTCTGCCGGTCCCCAAAGCTTTGCACGTGAGAATCACTTTTGGGGCCACTCAAAAAAGCCCTCAAAGACTTCAACTGCAGGCCCGGTCATATAGACACAATTATCTTCTTCGCACCAGTTCAAATCCAGGTCCCCACCCGGCAAATGTGCAGTACATACTCGCTTGGCTCGGCCGGTAAGCACCGCCGCTACACAACACGCACAGGCACCAGTGCCGCAGGCCAGGGTAATTCCGCTGCCTCGCTCCCACGTTCGCATAGTAAATTCTGTGGGCTTATCAACCTGAACAAAATGCACATTAATACGCTGCGGGAATATGCTGTGGTTTTCGATTACAGGTCCGATTCTTTCCAGTTCAACTGTTGCAAGGTCATCACGGAAAAAGACAGCGTGCGGATTACCCATCGATACGCACGTCATTACGAACGCGCGGCTTTGAAATTGCATTGGCTGTTCAATTACTTTTTTGAGGGGTAATTTGACTGGTATATCCTCGGCAGCTAATACGGGCTGGCCCATATTGACGCATACCTTTTGAACTTTGTCTTCGCTATCGATGATAAGGCCAACGGTTAAAACACCCTTAGCAGTTTCTATGTTCAATGAGGCAGAGCAGGCAGGGCAATCCGGCACAGAAAACGGTCTTTGTGCTTCGGCGAGTCTGTGTTCATAAACATACTTGGCTACGCATCGGGTTCCATTTCCGCACATTTGGGCCTCTGAACCATCGGCGTTGAAAATGCGCATCCGCACATCAGCTATTTGTGATGGACATATAAGAATCAACCCATCAGCACCAATACCCCTGTGCCGGTCACTAACGATTTGAGCCAGCTCTGCAGGGTTCTCAATCTTCTCCTCGAGGCAATTGACATAAACAAAGTCATTGCCCAGCCCGTGCATTTTGGTGAACCTCATTCTGTCTCTCCTTGCAAAAAACTACTGCCTTAGTATATGCGTATGACCGGATTAAATCAAACTTGTTTGCCGAATTTAGCAGAGCAGGGGGGATGAGACCGATAAATGGTGTTCCGGGTAATTACCCAGGATTTGCATTTTTAGTAAAGACTCGATAATTAAATCGCAAATTCCTTTTTGCGCATGTTCATCTGGGCCTTTAGACGTGCGATAATGGATGAGTGCATCTGCGAAACGCGGGATTCCGACAAATCCAGTGTTGCTCCGATTTCCTTCATTGTCATCTCCTCATAATAATACAAAACGACAATCAGCCGTTCAGCCCGTGTCAGTCCCTTGGTAAGCAGATTTTTCAGGTCTCGCTTTTGAGTCTCTATCAGAGGGTCCTGACTTTTTTCATCTTTGATTACATCTATTTCGCGGATATCTTTTTCGCCGTCGCCATCACTATACTTGGTGCTCAATGACACCAGGTTGACTGCATTGGCATCTCGCCGGAGCCTGTTAAAATCCTCCGTATCCATACCCAGTTCTTCAGCGATTTCTTTTTCGGTGGGCTTGTGGCCAAGATGCGCCTCGAGCGACTGCGTGGCCCTTGTCAACTGGCTGGCGCGTGCACGGACCAATCGCGGCACCCAGTCCATACTCCGTAGCTCGTCGAGAATAGAACCTCTTATACGAGGCGAGCAATATGTCTCAAACTTTACACCTCTGGCAGGGTCGAAAGCATCGATAGCGTCCATCAACCCAAAAATACCGGCGCTGATAAGGTCGTCTAATTCAACTTTGTCAGGTAATTTGCTGTGTAACCGCTCGGCGGCATATTTCACCAGGTATCTGTAATTTTCCATAAGTAAATTGCGGGAGCGGTCATCGCCGGTTTTGTGAAACTGTTCCCATATTTGGTCGATATCGAGATGTTGTTTGGTTTCCATAGCTTTCCTCCATGAAAGGGGGCCCGCTTTGCGGGAACCCGGGTTCTATGATTCTAACAGGTTTTGCAGAGCCTGGTTGTAAGTCCTATAAACATCAGTGTTCTTCCTTACCCTCTTACCCTTACCTGCCGACTTTCCATCTGTACAGACTATATAGAAAGTGTCTATCCTATTCCTTATCGACTTTTTGGTCGATAACTTTAGAATAACCAGTTAACAACTTTCTTAAAAAATCCGTCGTCGTTGGACTGGACGGCCAAACCATTATTCAGTTTCGCTGCTAAGGCCACCAGCGATGAGGTAATTTTTGCCTTGGGATAAGCTAAGACAACTGGCTTTCGCATGCGTACAGCCGAAATCAGCTGCTCATCTCTAAGTATTACCCCAGCGTCATACACATGAGCATTTAAAAATCGTTTTGCAACGTTTGCTATCTGTTGATAGGTCTTCTTGCCCTCTGTTAGTGTCTCAGCTATGTTCACAATAAGACTTATTCGGCCGGTAAACCTATTCCCAACCAGTACTTTGATCATTGCGTAAGCATCGGTCATTGCCGGGGCCTGCGGCGTTGTAACCACCAGAACGTGGTCAGCGGCAAGGCAAAAGCCGACAACCGACTTGAAAATACCGGCTGCGGTATCAATTACAATCGCATCGGTATCACTGCCGAGCCTCGATAATTCTTTCAACAGCCGGTGGCGTTGAAACTCATTGATGTTAGCCAACTGCTCAAGTCCGGAGGCGCCGCAGATTATTTCCAGGCCCTCAGGGCCGGTATGAATAACTTCCTCAATGCTTTTTTGGCCGTTAATCATATGCGAAATGTTGTATTTGCTGTTAATGTTCATCACAATATCGAGGTTACCTAACGATAGGTCCGCATCGACGAGCAAAACTTTTTTCCGTGAAGCAGCCAGGCATATCGCAAGATTGGCCGCTATATTGGTCTTACCGACCCCGCCTTTACCGCTGGTTATCGCCAAAACTTTCGCCTGACGTTGGCAGTTTGCCATCATTTGTTGCAGATGAGTAGTTTCATTTGCCATTTGTCTTTTTAAAAACATCTGTAATTACCAGTTTTTCGAGTATTAGATTTTTTGTTGACTAATACTATCTAACAGTGGTTACTCGAAAATTGAAATCATCCCTTGCTTCTGCTTCAGCAGTTCTGCTGCTATTCTTTGGTTAAGCGAATTTTCCAGGAGCTTATTTATTTGCAGTTCGAGATACTCATCCCGATTTTCTTCGAAAAGCTTTTGGGCATATTTGTCGATTGCCGGTTTAACCCTGAAGCTGCCGTTGACACCGAATTTGATACTTTCAGTGTCTCGGAGCAGAAGACGTTGACTTCGGGCATGTTCATTGATTGCGTTCTTCAACAACTCGGAAAACTCATCCACCGCCAGGTCCTTCGGAACAAAGTCGGGACTGTGGATATTGTTTATGTTCTGGGTAAGGATTTTTTGGCGGGTCTGTGTGAATTTGATTATCTTGACGAGCACCTCAGTGATATTATCTGTTATCAGTGACGGCAGATTCATACGCAATCCTTGCTACTGTTATAAATATATAAGTCATAAGAGCATAAGCTCTGTGTTCTTATGCACTTTTGTCCTGTCCTCTTTTATTTAGAATCTGTCTTATTTCCCAAAGAGTTTTTGTTTTCTTAAGCTCAATGATTTTTGATAATCTTTCGAACACCGACTCATCGTACAATCGATGTCCACCTTCAGTCCATTGTGCTTCACGAATAAGACCCATTATCGTATAGTTATGAATGGTTTGTCGGGAAAAGGGGGTATAGCGAACTAACTCGCCGATTCGATAGAGCTTAGCAGGTATTTGAAAGGTCCGATTTTTGGTTTCCGGCTGCATTAGAAAAACCTTTTTTCTGAAGAACTTTATTTGACGGTTAACAACTTCAAAGATTAAGAGAATAAAACATTCTGAGCGGAGCGAAGAATCTCTCCCTCAAACCGATGCGATATTCTTTCCTGTAAATCAGATTCTTCAACTTCGCCTCAGAGCCTGCCCCCGAGTGAAGCGATAACAGCAAAATCCAGATAGTTTGGGTTATTAAATTTTTTAAATTGGCAGTTGTTAAATTACGTTAGTTACTAAAAGGTATTTTACATTTTGTAAAATGTAAAATACCTTTTATCGGATGTCAACTCTTTTTTTATTTTTTTTGGAAAAAGTTGATTATTTTTTTCTGTGTCGATTGTGCGATATTTTACAGGGCGCTCTCAGCCAGGCAGACCACGCAGGAGTTTTCGGATATTTCTTTAAATCTATGACATTTTTTGCCGATTATTGCCGGTTAATCGTTCGGTGTGAGGGAATTAAACGCATTTTTAGGTTTAATTTAGTAGTTTTTTGCG
>CAJVYN010000137.1 GCA_913009355.1 uncultured bacterium
GTAGCGGTGATTGATAGTGGGGTGGATTACACCCATCCTGACCTGGCAGCGAATATGTGGGTCAATACGAGTTTTTACTTGAATATATCAGCGTATTCTGGCATAATTAAATCTACTTAGGCTGTAAGATGATGTAAATCATCGATTTAGGGGTTTAGAAAGGGGCATAACGATGGAAACTAAAAAACAAACAGTAAGAATTGTGGCAGCAGTGTTGGTGTTGGCCTTTGCCGGAATGGCCAGGGCAACTATTGTTAATCCAAACTCTATAATTATAGACGAGATAGAATATTACGTACAGACAGATAAATCAGTTTACGATCTGGGGGAAAATGTTGAGATGTTATACAGGGTGACTAATTTGAGAAACGAGGAGGTGACGTTTAGTTCTCCCCGTTTACCTGAATGGAATTTCTGGGTCGAAAAAAATGGGGAAAATATTTGGAGAGCAATAAACACATGGTATACGATGGCAACTAAGTTCACACTCAGTCCCGGCGAGTCCAAGGAATTCCCTTCTATTAACCCTCCTTATATATGGGATATGCGAGACAATGAAAACAATTTAGTAAATCTGGGAGGATATAGTGTGATCGGAGGATTATACGATGGTTCAGAATATTACAATTATACTAAAATTGATGTACCCATAGAAATAATTCCAGAGCCATCGACTATTTTATTTTTAGCTATGGGGATGGTTGGGGTTCGAGCAAGATATCGTAATAAATCACGTCGATATAAACACGGATAACCGAAACGGACATCCAATTAGTATCAAGAAAGGATTCTAACAATGTCAAAGAAAGCTACTCTTCTATTATCTATTTTATGTTTAATCATTTATAGCTCTGGCGCAATCGCATCCGATTTACCTTACAAGCCGGGCGAGTTAATCGTGCGTTTTGCGTCAAAGCCGGACGGCAAGCAGCGGACACTGACTGAACGCAATGAGCTTTTAGCCTCGATTGACGGCGGAAATGTAAAACATTCTTATAAGCTTGTCTCTGGCTTGACTGTAATAAAACTCCCCACTAATGTTACAGTTAAAAATGCACTTGCGGCATTCAAAAATATACAAGGAATTCTGTACGCTGAACCCAACTACAAACTCAAGCTGCTTTCAACGTTTCCCAAATGACCCGAGATTTAACGAACAATGGGGCTTGCATAATACAGGCCAGTTGGACAAAAACTTTTGCCGCTGGCTCAAATTCATAGAATCCGTTGAAGAATCCATTAAATAAAACCGGCTCTCATCCGATAAAGTTGGTTGATTTTGCTGTGTTTAAGCTTTAACTTACCTGGCTGTGAAGACAGAAAAGCTAAATTACAACTTACCGCCGGAACTAATTGCCCAGCAGCCCAGTCGTATTCGAGGCGATTCGCGATTGTTGGTTCTTAATCGCTCGAACGGCGAGCTTATAGACAGCCGATTCAACAAAATCGGCGATTTTTTACTGCCGGGCGATTGCCTTGTACTCAACGATACCAAAGTTCTGCCTGCCCGTTTTTTCGGCCAGCGCAACAGTGGCGGCAAACTCGAAGGCCTGTTCCTGGCTGAGAGCAAAGCAGGCATCTGGGAGGTTATGCTAAAAGGCGCCCGTAAAGTAAAGACCGGAGAGGTTATCTGTCTGAAAGATAAAGCGAAGAAAAACTTTTGCCGGGCCGTATTGCTCGACAAGAGCAGCCAAGGCAAATGCCGGCTGAAGATGGAAACGGACGCAGGACTCGAAACCATTCTTGATAAAATCGGCTTTCCCCCCCTGCCGCCATATATCAAGCGAGCCGGCAACCCGGCTGAGGCGGCAGTAGATAAACTACGCTATCAAACGGTTTATGCCAGCCGGCCCGGAGCGGTTGCAGCACCGACAGCCGGGCTGCATTTTACCGATGAGTTAATCAGGCAATTAAACCAGGACGGTATCGGCTCTGCATATATAACCCTGCACGTCGGGGCGGGGACGTTTAAGCCGGTAACCACAGAAACCCTCGAAGAACACGAAATCCATCAGGAACGATTCAGTATCGATGCGGAAAATGCCCGCATAATAAATGCAACAAAAAAAAAGGGCCGGCGGATAATCGCTGTTGGTACGACCTCGGTGCGGACGCTGGAGACCGCTGCTGTCGGTTCACGAATCGAAGCTGCCAATGGCACAACGAAGCTGTTCATAACGGCTGGCTATAAATTCAAGCTGATAGACGCTATGGTAACGAACTTTCATCTGCCCAAATCCACGCTGCTCGCGCTGGTGGCGGTTTTCGCAGATCTGGAGAATATCCTCACCGCCTACAACCACGCCATTGAGCAGCGGTACCGTTTTTATTCCTACGGCGATGCAATGCTGATAATCTGAAATCATAAAGTTGCCGCTGGACGGGTGCGGCCCTGCCTCTTATACCTGTTCAGCAGTTCTCTCAGCCGCTTGACGATGTCCGGATGCTGGAGCCAGAGGTTGTTTGTCTCCGCTATATCCTTGTCCAGATTGTATAGCTGGCCGACCGGCTCGCCCGGCTTGGGCTTGTATTTTCTGTATTTCGGGTCGAAACCACCTCCGCCCCGGCCCAGAATTAACTTCCACGGCCCCTGCCGAATAGAGAACATCCCCCACCCGGAATGACTTACAATTGCCTCGTGGATTGGCTTGTCCAGCTTCTTTCCCAGCAGGGCGGGCAGAATGTTGAAACTGTCTTCGCCGGCATTGTCCGGCAGCTCGGCTCCCACAATCACCGCACAGGTGGCCATAAGGTCTGTCAGTGAGATAATCTCCCTGCTTGTCGAGCCGGGTTTGATTCTGCCCGGCCAACGTGCGATGAAAGGTGTGCGATGGCCGCCGTCCCAGATGTCGGCCTTTTGCCCCCGCAATATACCGTTGGGACGATGGCCGTGATGGTCTATATCCCACTTCTCGGGCGGGTCGTTTGCCCATTCGGGCCGACCGGTTGTTATAGCGCCGTTATCACTGGTAACGATAATCAGTGTGTTCTCGGCCAACTTTAATCTGTTCAGCGTATCAATCAATTGCCCCGCAGTCCAGTCCACCTCGGCTACCATATCTCCCCTTTTTCCGGCTGTGCTTCTGCCCTTGATGAAATCAGGCGGCGTACAGGGGGTGTGCGGGGCAGGTGTCGGGTAATACAAAAAGAACGGCTGGCCGGGGTGCTTGCTGGTATGATTTTCGATGAACTCGATTGCCTTGCGAGCAAACGTGGGACCGACCTGCTCATCCTTCCAGCCCGGCGTCATCAGCCCGGCTCGCTGCAGTGTATTGAGAGGGCTTTTCTCCACACTCGGAATACCCACCGTGCGGTCGTTTTCGATAAAACAGTAAGGCGGCATATCCAGCGAGGCGGGGATACCGAAGAAATAGTCAAAGCCAAGCGCTGTCGGCCCGGCCTTTATGGGTTTGCTGTAATCCACATTCTCGCCATCTCTGCCGGGGCCTTTATAGCCGTCCTTTACACCCAAGCCAAGACCCAGGTGCCACTTGCCGATACAGGCGGTGCGGTAGCCGTGCTGCCTGAGCAGCGAGGGCACAGTCAATCGCTTGGGGTTAATCAATGGGGTTGAGAATCCAGTGAGTACGCCACTTGCCAACCTGGTTCGCCAGCAGTATCGGCCGGTCAATACGCCGTAACGGGTCGGGGTACACAGCGCAGAGGGCGAATGTGCATCGGTAAATCGCACACCTTCTTTAGCCAGCCGGTCGATGTTCGGCGTGGGAATCTGGGTAGCCCCGTAGCAGCCGAGGTCGCCGTAGCCCATATCATCGGCCATAAGGAATATGATGTTGGGCTTGTTTGTGGACGACTTTGCGGCGTTCAGCCACCGCGGCATAGCCATTGCCGCTGCGCCAAGACCAATGACTTTTAGAAAATCACGTCGTGTGTAATTGTGTGTACTCATTTTTATTGCTCTCCTGACAACTGAATAATTACATTAACTACTCAAACTGACCGATGGCCAGTTTGAAAAATTAAAAATCAAAGTGTAAAAATCAAAATTGCGGAATCCCGACGAAGTCGGGATGACTTTTTGATTGTTTTTTATTTTACCGAACATATTATTAAATAATGAGTTATAGCAATTTTGGGCCGTAAATCGGTCAGTTTGAATTAACTATGCTTTTTCGATTTCCGGCGCATAATCGGGGTCCGCTGCTTTACGCCGGCATCGACATCCCTCTCCCAGACGGCCAGCTCGGCCTGCAGCGCTTTGACCATTTCCGGTTCGGACGCTGCAAGGTCATTCTTTTCAGCGAGGTCATCGTCAAGGTTATAGAGGTGTACGCCGCTTTGGACTACCAGTTTCCAGGGTCCTTTGCGGACGGCTTTTCTCTCTCCATACCGCCAGAACAGGGAACGCTCGGCCAGCTTCTTGCCGTCCAGCAGCAGGCCCAGCAGGTTAACTCCATCGAGTTTCAACCCCGCCGGCAGTGTTGCCCCTGCGATAGCGGTTATAGTTGGAAACAGGTCCATTCCCATAGCTGTTTCATCCGTAACGGAGCCGGGCTTTATTTTGCCCGGCCAGTAGGCGATGGCAGGAACGCGATGGCCTCCCTCCAGCACACCACCTTTCCTGCCGTTCAACGGGATGCAGGTTCCCGGACCCATAGGGCCGTTGTCTGAAAAGAAAAAGATGAATGTTTTTTGTTCGATGCCCAGGCGTTTGAGCGCCGCAACAGTCCGGCCAATGCCGCTGTCCATCGCCTCAATCATTTCCTTATAGGCCAGCTTCCTGTCCTCCTTGTCGGCGTTGCGGCGGCCCCTTGCCGGATTGGGATTGCCGGGAGTGCGGTCGGCAGGGTCGTTTGGTCCCTGGTAGGGGAAATGCGGAGATTCATGAGCCAGGTACAGACAGAATGGTTCATCCTTATGCTGCTCAATAAAGCGCAGGCCATAATCTTCTATCAGGTAGGTGGAATAGCCTTCTTTCGGGAGCAGTTCTGAGTTTTTCCACCAGTCAGGGCGGCCGATTACATCAATGTGCGACTGGTAATCCACGTTTCCGCTGACGAAGCCATCGAATACATCGAAGCCCTGCTTTGTCGGATTGAATTTCGTCCGGTAGCCAAGATGCCATTTACCGAACATAGCCGTGGCGTATCCGGCGGTTTTGAGTACCTCAGCGAAGGTAACTTCCTCCGGCGCCATTCCTGTCTTGCGGTATTTTCTGGCCAGGACAACGCCCTCGATACCGCATCGCTGCTGGTAGCGTCCCGTCAAAAGTGCCGCCCGCGTCGGGCTGCACACTGCGCCGTTGGAGTGGAAGTCCGTAAACCGCATCCCGCCTTTCGCCAGGGCGTCGATGTTCGGCGTCGAGATGCCCTCCTGGTTGCCATAGCAGCTCAGGTCGCTGTAGCCCATATCGTCGGCTAAAATCACGATTATGTTGGGCCGTTGCGCCGCTGTTTTCGAGATGGTGTGCGGCCTGTTCGATTGAGCCGCTGGAAAAGCAAGACGGGGTAAGGCCATCGCTGCCGTTCCCCCAACACCTCCGGCGACAACGAGCCGGATGAATTCCCGTCGGTTCATTCTGGACTTCATACAATGACCTTTCAACTATAGCTGTTGTGGATGCTACCAAATTTTTCAAGGCCGGTCAAACAACATTACAGCAATTCAGTCAGGCCAGGTAGAGCTTGTCCTTCGGCTTGATTTCTGGTATTCGGTTTAGCTTTGCTTTGATGTCATCTTTTTGGACTGCGAAGCTCGGCGCGATTTCGATAGTCACATCGACTGAGCCGTCCGGTTTTCCGGGGATAGTAACACCGGCTGATTCGAGCCAGTCGGCGGCACGGGCGACCATCATCCGCCTTGCGGTTTCGGCACTGTCGGTGCCGGTGGCATTTTTGACCGGAGCAAACTCTTCGCTTCGCAATGTCTGCAAAATTATTGACTTCGAGGCAAACGGCAGGGCATCGAAAACAAAGCTTTCCAGCTTTACGCCGTTTGGCTCAGCAGACTCGATAAGTTTTCCCTGCCGGTCGATGTGCGGAATTTTTTTAACAGCCCTGTGCAGAGGCAGCGAAAATCCTCCGGCATTCAGCTTCTCAACAAAGTTCGTATTGATAATATGAATGGCAATACTGCCTAACTCGAATACCAGTGAACCGTCCGGATTTGTTTTTTCAGCAAACTCGTCAGGCAAATCGCTATATTCGATGACGGTTATCTTGCCATTGGCCAGACAGAAGTTGCCGATTTTTTCCTTTGGCCCGGTTTTTATCAGGGCCTTCGAAGACATCTCGGCCTCATCGAGAGCGTGCAGACCGATAAAGAGTGTATCGAAAATA
>CAJVYN010000138.1 GCA_913009355.1 uncultured bacterium
TGTTCAGATAAATAAGAGTGATTGGCTATAAAATCGAAGCTGACTATAGCGTAATAAGGATGCCCTCAAAGCAATTATTTTGAGGCAAAGAAAATTTTATTACTTGACTTTGAGCTCTTCATAGGTGGTTAATATTTTTTTCTCTCTGTGTTCTCGGTGACCTCTGTGGCCAATTCGTTGTTCGTAGCAAAAATCCTGTTATCCCGTCTAAAAAATCTCTGCTGTCTGTTTTTAATCAGTGTAAATCTGTGTGAATCAGTGTCTAATTTTTCTTTCGTCTCTGCGTCTAAGAAATTCGTGCCAATTTGTGTTAATTCGTGGCTAATTCTGGTCTTTTTTGTGCTTTTTCGTGGTTACCTTTTTACTTTTGTTTTTCTCTGTGTCCAAATTTTCTTTTGTCTTTTCTTTGTGCTTTTTGTGCCTTTTCGTGGCTAAGCTAACTCAAAACTGTTAGTGTCTTAGTGGCTGAAAAAAACTGCTCAAAAGTCGAATATTTTCAACTGTTTCACATCATTTTTTGCACATTTTCGAACGTTTCACGTCATTTTTCGAGTATTTTTGCACATTTTCGAACGTTTCTACCTTGCCTATCTTACCCAAACCCTATAGCTTGACCCATCAAGCCCCATTTCTCACCCAAAAACTTGTATGCCCCCTCAAAAACAATCCCCGAAAATCCCAATTTTTTTAAAAAAACCTATTTTTCATCTATTTCATTTTTGATTTGGTTGAGCAGATTTATTGCTTCTATTGGTGTGAGGTTATTGATGTCCGTTGAAGCGAGTTTATCTAAAACGGATTTGTGTTTCTGGACGAAGAGTGAGTCTTTGTCCGGCTGTTTGGTTTTGTGTTTTGCTAAATGTTTGCCGGAGGCCTCTTTAGTAAATGTGCTTTCTAACTCTTCTAAAATTTCCTTACTTCGCTCTAATATCGGTTTTGGTACGCCGGCCAGTTTGGCAACGTGGATACCGTAGCTTTTATCCGTTCCGCCGGGCAAAATCCTGTGCAAAAAGACAACCTCGTCCATCCATTCCCGCACAGCTACATTGCAATTCTTAACATTGCTGAACAATTCAGCTAATTCGGTTAGTTCGTGATAATGCGTAGCAAAAAGCGTTCGGCACTTTAATTTATTTGCGATATGTTCGGTAATCGCCCAGGCAAGAGACAGCCCATCGTAAGTGCTTGTGCCGCGGCCAACCTCGTCTAAAATTACCAGAGACTTTTCGGTGGCGTTGTTGATAATATTAGCTGTCTCTGTCATTTCGACCATAAAAGTGGATTGGCCGCGAACCAGCTCATCGGAAGCGCCGATCCTGGTAAAAATTCTATCGACCAAGCCAATCGTGGCCTCTTTAGCTGGAATAAAAGAGCCGGCCTGTGCCATTAAGACCAGAAGGGCGGTCTGTCTTATATACGTGCTTTTGCCGCTCATATTCGGGCCTGTGATAATTGCGCAGTCGCCGGAACCGTCGCCCAGTTCCACATCGTTAGGCACGAACTCCGGGCCGAGCATTTCAGCTAAAACCGGGTGCTTGCCTTCATTTATGAGCAGCTCTGTACTGTTAGTCATTTTGGGGCGGATGTAGTTTCGCCGTTTCGCCAGGTATGCAAGGGCGATTAAGCAATCGCATTGGGCGATGGTGTCGGCGAGTTTTTGCAGTCGGCTTACATACTCAGCAGCCCGGCTGCGGACCTGCTCAAAGAGCTGGACCTCCAACTCCAGGGCCGATTCGGCGGCGCTGAGGGCCTGGGTCTCGTATTTTTTCAGCTCGTCGGTGATGTAACGCTCGGCATTTTTGATTGTCTGCTTTCGCACATAATCAGCGGGAACTTTATCCGCTGATGAGTGATTTACTTCAATGTAATAGCCGAAGACTTTGTTATAGCCGATTTTCAGATTGCCGATGCCGGTTCGCTCGATTTGCTCTTTTTGATAGTTTCGCAGCCAGCTTTGCCCGTCCCTGGAAATTGAACGCAATTGGTCAAGCCGCTCATTGAAGCCCGCTCTTATCACGCCGCCATCGCGCAGGTGTGTGGGACAATCCGGTTCAATCGCAGCTTCGAGCAAATCGGCTAATTCGTCCATACTGTCGCACCGGCCGGCTAACTGTAAGCATAAATCGGCAGTGAATTGCTGCAAAATTTCCCGCAGCAGCGGTATCCGTCGTAGTGTTACTGTCAGGGCCACCAAATCCCTGGGAGTTGCCCGGAATGTACTGATACGGGCAGCGATTCTTTCGGTGTCGGCGATGGTCGAAAGCATATTGCGAATGTCGGCTAATCCGGCGTCAGCTTCCTTGAACTCTTCAACGGCATCCTGGCGAAGCTCTATCACGCCAAGGTCGCACAACGGCATACACAGCCAGTTCCGGAACATCCTGCCGCCCATTGCGGTTAGCGTTTCATCGAGGCAGTCCAGCAGTGAGCCTTTTTTGCCTTCGGTGCGAATAGTTCGCAGGATTTCCAGACTCTGCAGGCTGGTCGTATCGATTTGCAGAAAATTTTTGCGGTCAACTTTTTTTATGGCTGAGATGTGGCCAATCGCAGTTTTCTGGGTTTCGTTTAGATATTCAATAATAGCGCCGGCAGGGGGGATTAACCAATCGTCGCCGTCTGTAATGCCGAAGCCTTCCAGTGTGGCTGTGCCGAAATGCTTTAGCAGCCGCTGCTTTGCCTGATACGGGTCGAAATACCAGCCGGGGCGCTGCGTTACAATGGCGCCGGTCAACTGTGTAATATCTTTGGCTAATTTCCTTGTCTCAGCTTCAAACAATTCACCTCGTCTGTCGGCAAGCAGGCACTCGGCTGGGGCTAATCTCAACAGCTCATCAAGCAATTTTCCCTCTGGCAGCCGCTGGACGAAAAAGTGGCCGGTTGATATATCGACCCAGCTAATTGCAGCTTCCTGCTTTGTCCCCAGACTGACCGCACAGAGGAAATTGTCCTCCTTGGCGTCTAACAGAATATCGTCGGTAAGCGTACCTGGGGTAACAATTCGCACGACATCGCGTTTGACAACGCCTTTGGCGGTTTTGGGGTCCTCGACCTGCTCGCAAACGGCGACTTTGTAGCCGGCCTGCAACATCTTTTTTATATACCCCTCAACCGCATGATACGGTACGCCGGCTAATGGAATAGGGTTGCTGCCTTTGCTTCGGCTGGTCAGTGTCAGGCCGCAAACCTGTGAGCAGGTTCTGGCATCGTCGTAAAAGGTCTCGTAGAAATCGCCCATTCTAAAGAACAGTAGGCAGTCGGGATATTTTTGCTTGAAGTGGTGAAATTGCTTCATCGCAGGTGTTAGTTTTGCGTTCTGGGTAGTCATACTGCAAGATTATACACGAAGCCGGCCGTTTAACAACTCTGTTATGATTGAAACCGCCTCACTCTTGGATTTGGCTTTTTTCAGCTGTTTTACCAGCTTTTCCTGTCGGCGAGTTATGCAGACAGCCAATTTCAAATCGAAATCATCAACCCCCAGAACCGCTCTGGTTTTTTGCAGTAATTTATCAATGTTTGTGCCGAATTTTGCACTTATCCGCACTGGGTTGTCTAAAAGTTCGGGTAGTTTATCAACGTCTAACTTTGCAGGCAAATCGGACTTGTTTAAGACAGTCAGTATTTTTTTGTCGGCGATTTTTTCAAGAAACTTTTCGTTAAGCTGATACTCAGTTTGGCTGTTATCCAAAACGAGCAGGACTAAATCCGCCTTTTCTGAAATCTGAACAGCCCTTTTCTGAGACTCTTTCTCGATGGTTGTTGAAAGGGCACAGTCAAGGCCGGCGGTGTCAATCAGCTCTACCGAAAGCGGGCTGATTTGGCATCGGCTGCTGACCCAGTCCCGTGTTGTACCCTTAATATCGGTAACAATTGCCTTCGGCCTGCCGGCAAGACAATTAAGAAGTGTGCTTTTGCCGGTGTTCGGCGGGCCGGCTATGACCGCTGTACAGCCGTAAATAATCAGCTTGGCCGTTCGGCTTGTTTCGAGTATCTGTTTGGCGTCGGCTGTAATCTGCTCAAGTGATATTGCGTCTATGTTGTTCAGCCATTCTGCTGCCTTTTTACTTAAGCCCGCTTTGATTTGATTTATGACTATTTTGGCGCCCTCGATTGTTTTGGCCCTGGGCTGGGCCAATTGGGCTTCGAGTTCGATTGTATTGATGTGTTTTTGAGCAGCTAAAGTTTTGCATAGCATTTGTTCCGCGGTGAGCAGCTTAGCTCCGTGCCGGCTGAGCAGTTGCATTATCATCTCGACGATGAGCGGATTTCCGTGACAATTTATGGCGATAGTTCCAGGCCCTTCGCAGCCGATAGTAACCTGGTCGATAGTTTCGTTGTCTCTGGTAATTGTGCCGAGCAAAATTTTGCCGGGCTTAAAAACCGCCGGCTTTGTCCCTGCCGGTTTGAATATTCTTTGCAAGATAATCTCGGCTGAATCGCCGAAGACCTGAATTGTTGATATTGCGCCGGTACCTTTGCCGGTCATTACAGCAGCGAAAACGTGCATATTTTGTATCTCGTGAAGCGTATCTGGTATTGCGATTTGTTACTTTTCTTCGATATATTTTTGATAGGCCAAGACAATGCCTTTTACTACCAGGTTCGGGACGTAGGAATCGATAAAATCGCAATCGCTCTTTATTACTTTGGCGGCTGAACCGGTAACTACCGTGTGGGGCCATCTGCCGATTATCTCAGCGTAACGCCTGATAACTTCCTGAAGCGTACCGACAGCAGAATAATACAGCCCGCAGTTTATGGCCTCGGCTGTAGTCTTGCCATAAGGCGCCTTCGGCCTGGTAACTTTTACCTCCGGCAGTTGGGCGGTATTTTCCTTCAATGCCCCGGCGCCGATTTCAAAGCCCGGACAGATAACACCGCCGAGAAAAATGCCCTTTTCATCAACCAAATCGATTGTAACAGCGGTGCCGAAATCAGCTACCACCACCGCATCTCCAACAACAGCGTAGGCCGCTGCTGCGCAGATTACCCTGTCAGTGCCTACTTCATCCGGTTCATCTACCCGGAGAGTCATTGGCAGGGGTATGTCCCGGCCTATGACATATACTTTTTCGCCGAGGGTTTCCTTTGCAATCTGCCGAATTTTTTTTGTCCAGACGGCCTTAACGCTGCTGACGATAATGACGCCATCACGTTTTTTTTCTTTCGAGCCTCTGACAACAGGGATTTTTTGCCAGGCGGATTTGAACAGAGCAATCAATTTTGCCCGTGATTTGCCCGTGATTGACTTGATAAATTTTTCCTCGCCCTTTAAGTACAGGGCGATAGTAATATTTGTATTACCGATATCTACTGCGATTATATTCATAATTTATTGCTCTGCTGCAAAATCGTTTCCGGCTTTGCATTCCTATGTTTTTGTTTCCTTAACCTTTTCCCACAATGATTCGCTTAATTCTTTTATTCCTGCTCCGGTAACCGCCGAAATTGGGTAGATCGTTTTGTTCAGCTTTTTTTTCAGTATCTTTATTATTTTCCCATCGGGGTCGAGGTCTATCTTGTTGGCGATGATAAATTCAGTTTTTTGAGCCAAAACTTTGCTGTATTGCTCCAATTCATTACGTATAGAATAGTAATTTTCGGCTGGGTCAGAACCATCCATAGGCATTATATCAAGAATGTGTGCCAAAATTGTAGCCCTTTCTATATGTTTCAGGAACTCAAAACCCAGCCCTGTCCCGTCGTGTGCTCCTTCGATTAGGCCGGGGATATCAGCTAAAACGAACCGCCTAAAGTCGCTTAGCTCGACGATGCCGAGCACCGGCTCGAGCGTGGTAAATGGATAATCGGCGATTTTCGGCCTTGCAGCCGAACAGCGGGAGATAAGCGTGCTTTTGCCGGCATTTGGCATACCAATCAGGCCGACATCAGCGATGAGTTTCAGCTCAAGTCTGACATTTCTTTCCTGGCCTTTTTTGCCGGCAGTTACCTGTCTTGGGGTTTGATTGGTTGAGGTTGCGAAGGATTTATTACCCCTTCCGCCTTTTCCGCCCCGGCAGATGCAAACTTTCATTCCAACCTCGTTAAGGTCCTTGAGCAGCAGGTCCAGGTCGATATCGTAGATGAGCGTGCCAGGCGGGACATTGATTATCAAGCCTTGGCCGTCTGCTCCGTATTTGTTGGCCCCTTCGCCGTCCCTGCCGTTTTGCGCTTGCCAGTGATGTTTGCCGGCGAAATCTATTAAGGTATCGAGGTTTTCAACCGCCTGAAAATAGACGCTGCCTCCTGCTCCGCCGTTACCGCCGTCAGGTCCGCCTTTGGGAATAAACTTTTC
>CAJVYN010000139.1 GCA_913009355.1 uncultured bacterium
AGGATGGATTTTCTTTTGAAACAAGAACAAATTGTTATTGAGGTCAAGAAAACACGAAAGACACTTGGCGCCAAAGAAATTGGTGAGCAGTTGATTATAGACATTACCAAATATAAAGCACATCCAGACTGTACAAAACTTTTATGTTTTGTATATGACCCTGAGGGCTGGATTGCAAATCCAAGAGGCATCGAAAACGATCTTGATAGTGAAGATGGTGAACTGCCCGTCAAAGTGCTAATAACGCCAAGGTAAGAGTTGTTAATTAAATGTTTTTAGCTAATAAGAGAACACTAATTAACCATCGAATTTTATTGTTAGATTTGACGACAAGTGCGGGTTTGGGTGCCTCGGCAGTGGCGATAAATCGTGACGAGAGAGTTGTTGTTGATGTATTTTTGGGTTTGATAAACAGTGCGTCACCACTCAATCGGACGACCAAGCTCACCAGTGGCAATGAAACGTAACGGAATAGCGGTCAGGCCGAATGCCGTGTCAGATGTTTTATTTATCCCGCATTTTGGCAAAAGCAATTGCATGTGAACTCAAAGAAGTGGCAAAGGTCTTGAAATTCACTTCTTTATTCGGTTCAGAGTACTCACCGTTTACACCTTTACGCCGATCTGACAACAGCAAACATGTTGCATCATATAAACGTTCGCGTACCAGACGCTCACAGAACAATTCATACCGTTTGGCATATGATGCTTCTTTGAATTCTTCAAATACTTCAAAGTGTGGTTCTGATATTCGTACAGGTGATTGTGATTTTGGTGCATCTTCCAAGAGCATTAACCAACCAAGCCAAGGTTTTTGAGAAGGTTTGAACGCACCTTCACGGTAAGCAGTCCATACATCCGTAGCACTTCCTAATGCTTCCTCAACCCGGTTGTTGAAGTTGTTACCGAAAGATGGACCTACTAGTCTGTCAAGATTGAACTTGTGGGTACAATCGTTTCAGTTTAATCCTTGCATCTTCTGTAGTAAACTGCCAATCGACACCCTTTTGTAATTCATTTCGTTCCACGTTCCAGCTACGACATTCTGACTCCAATAGTTCAAAACTTTCAATCCGATGATCAAGACATTGACGGCTCAACACACTCAATTCACTTTCGGCAATATTCAGCCAACTGCCATGCTTGGGCGTATAATGAATCTCCAGACGACGGGCAAGCTCTCTGGCTTTGGCGGGATCAAAAGCTTCGTATAAAGAACCAATACTGTGCGTATTCAAATTATCCATAACCAACACAATCACTTCTGCATCAGGATAATCTTCTTCCAGCAAGATACGTATCTGTTCAGCCCAATCCAGCCGCCTGCGATAATTGGTAACACTGACTCGTCGCCATTGGCCCAAAGGTTCAGTGAACATGAAAACATTGGTTACGCCGCACCGTTTATATTCCACATCATATCGTTGTGGATGCCCCGGTTTGGCAGCAATCGGATTACGAATATCTGCTATAAGTTGCTTGCTTGTCTCATCCATACACACTACCGGTCGGTTTGGCTCATAAGGTCGCAGATACACGTCAAGTATATCCTCCATCGCTGCCACGAATTCGCAACTATTTTCCGGAGGGATACACCAGCATTGATGTAGATGCGGCTTTAACACATTTTTTTTAATGCCTGCCGTACAGTTTCATGTGAAATATCCGGTACGATTTCCAGTTCAACTAATTTGTCCGCCAGCAGCCGTAAGTTCCATTTATTTCTTCCATCTGGAGGGTCTGAGCAACGCAAGGCAATCAAATGTGCTTCAACCTCGCCATCAACAATACGTTTGCGAGAAAGACGCTCTTGTTTTTTACGGACCAGAGCAGCCTGCAATCCCTGCTCGACAAATCTGAGCCGAATACCGTGAATTGTATTGGTATGTACGCTAAAGGCATCAGAAATCTGGTTGTCCGTCCAGGCTGGCCCATTTTTGGACTCATCTGCCTGAAGCAAAACTCTGGCATGTGTAATTTTTCGAGCTGCTGCTTTGCCTTTCGATACCACTTCGCTCAATTCATTCCGTTCTTCACTTGTCAATTCTACAACATACTTTTCCATAGCCGATTCTCCTTAATAAGGCCAGATATATTATATCCTTATAAGGGTATCGACAAACATTGTTCACTTACATTAACAATCTTGACAGACTTCTAGAATGATAGCCTAAAGCTGGGCCGATTTTTGCCAGTCGCAGTCGGTCAGGGAGTCGATGACAAATTCTCCCAGGTTCGGCTCCTCGATATTGACGGCTTCATCGAAAGGTACTTCAGCAAGAATATTCACGCCGCTGCACCGGGCTATTACCTCTGCGGCGGTTTCTTCAGCTACCGTTGATTCGGTGGCATTGAAGCCGTTGATAATAATGCCTGCGATTTTCAACTTCGCGGCGCGGATACAGTCGATTGTCATAAGTGTATGGTTTATCGTGCCAAGATTCGGGCGGGCAACTATAACCACAGGCAGAGCGAATTCTACCGCCAAATCCAGCAGGTCAAACTCAGCCGTTAAAGGCACACGCACGCCGCCAATACCTTCGACAATAACAATGTCGCAGCTCTGGCATATCTGTTTGTAAGCGGCTGCTATTTTATCAAAATCTATCGGCGGGCCATCGCAGACGGCACTTACAATAGGCGCTGCAGGGGTAGGATAGCTGACAGGGGTTATCGTCGAGAGCGGCAGTTCACTGTTTGCACAATGGGCGAGAAACTCGGTATCATAGCTGATAAGGCCGTCCCAAGTACGGCGGCAGCCGGTAGCAATCGGTTTGAATACGCCGACTTTGGCGCCTTGTTCAATGAGAATTTCAGCGACAGCGCCGGCTATTAGTGTTTTGCCTACGCCGGTGTCGGTGCCGGTTATGAAAAGGCCGGCCTTTTTGGGTAAGTTCAGGTTAATCGGCATTTAATTTCTCACGTTAGCCCTCATTGGGGTCGGTATTATTAGGGTCGTTGGGGTCTTGGGTTTTTTTGCGATTCAAGACGATTTCATCGGTAAATACTCTGCTGTCATCGGCGTACTTGAGTACAAATGCCTGAAGCTCTTTCGTCGATGCTGTTAGAATAAGTCTATCATTGACTAATTCATATTTCACTGCGTTAGGGTCTTCTTTAAGCAGTTTTTCCATTTCATCATCGTCTGTAAATCGCATCTTCAACTGAGGTTCGATAGAGTCAATTTTTATAAACGTATGAACAGGCACGAGGAAATACATGTTATATATCCAGCCCTCATTTGGGTCCCGTGGCATGTATGGTAGCTGGCTCGGAAAAACGTCCATAAAAAACTTGTTCTCCAGTTTCACTAAATGTGTAAAGAACAAACCTTTTGTTTTACCATCATTATTAGAAAAAATTAGTTTGTATGCTTTTTCTGGTTTATCAGGGTGCTTAAATTCTGAGGCGTTGTCGGGCTCATTTGCAACAAGCTGAAATTCCCAGGTGGTGTCGTTAGAGTCATCCACCCAGGTGCCCAGCAGTTTTTCTTCGAAGATGAGGTCTTTGTCGGTATAAAGTGGATGGAGCGACATAACAGGTATGCAGCCGGCCAAAAGGGTAGCTAACAGGTAGAAAAGGAGTTTTTTGGTTTTCATTTTTCGACCTCCCTTAAGTTCATGAACCCCCCCTTATTTATCCGGTCAATAATAACATTCTACCATTTGGCGGCGCAATAGCAATGAACTTAACATCGGTGGTATTATAGCATTTGTTGCAAAGAGAGTCCAAAAGCAGTAGAGTAAGAGCGGCGAGGGGCTGTGCTGTCTATGATGGAAAGTGATTAACGGATTATTTAGTGTATGTTAGAACTTGACCTGGTTAGCTGGGCGGTGGTTGCATTATGTGCGGTTATGGTAGGGGTTGCGAAGACCGGGATACCAGGGGTCGGGATTCTGGTAGTGCCTTTGATGGCCGGCGTTCTGCCTGCCCGCAGTTCGGTGGGTGTGCTACTCGGTATATTGATATTGGCGGATCTGTTTGCCGCCGGCTATTATCGGCGGCACGCCCGGTGGGGACATATGTTTCGCCTGCTGCCGGCTGCTCTTGTGGGTGTTGTAGCGGGGTACTTTGGGTTGAAGCTGGTCAGTGATGAGCAGTTAAAGCCGATTATAGGCGGAGTAGTTTTGGCGATGTTAGCAGTCAATTACTGGCGCAGCCGAACCGGCGGCGAAAATACGTCAATTCCAACGCAGTGGTGGTTTATGGCGGGAATCGGTTTTCTGGCAGGGGTTACAACAATGATGGCTAATGCAGCTGGGCCTGTAATGATTATTTATCTGTTGGCAATGCGACTGCCGAAGGTCGAGTTCGTAGGGACTGCTGCCTGGTTTTTCTTCATCATCAACTGGGTTAAGGTGCCGTTTAGCGCAAATCTGGAGCTGATGACGGCAGAGTCTGTGAAACTTGATTTGATGATGTTGCCCTTCATCGCCGCAGGGGCGATTGCAGGAATATTGGCTCTGAAGCGTATCCCCCAAAAAGCATTCAAGGTTGTTGTTCAGATTTTAGCGGTGGCCGCATCTATCAAGCTTTTGTTTTAGATGAGCCTTCATTGGTATCAGTATCATTAAGTTCGTTAGGGTCTTGGGGCACCAGCCGTTCCAAATCGCTTGCGTCGCCAAAGAAGCCCTCGTCGTTTACGTGCTTTTTACCATTTGGCGGCGCAATATCAACGAACTTAGTCCCGGCAAAAATTGATTTGCAAAACCGCAGCTAAAAAGCGATTATTACAGCTATGCATAACCGAGAGAACGAGGATAAATTCGCCGAGGCTCGCCAGCGAATGATTATCTGCGACCTGAAGGGTAAGGGTATAACCGACCCCGGCGTGCTGAAGGTGATGGGCCGGATTCGGCGGCAAGATTTTGTGTTAGAGTCGTATCAGTCACAGGCATACGCCGACGGGCCGCTGCCTATCGGGATGGGACAGACCATTTCTCAGCCATATATCGTTGCACTGATGACGCAGGAGCTGCGGCTCAATCGGCATTGTGAGGTTTTAGAGATTGGAACCGGAAGCGGCTATCAGACCGCTGTGCTGAGCGGGCTGGCAAAAAAAGTCTATACGATAGAAAGATTCGCCCCGTTATCAGAATCGGCTCAGGCGGTGCTGGGTGGATTGGGCGTCGATAACGTTGAATTCTATATCGGCGACGGCAGTTGCGGCTGGCCGGACGAAAGAACTTTCGACAGGATTATCATAACCGCAGCGGTGCCGAAGATTCCAGAACCGCTGCCAGAGCAGCTTGTCGAGGCAGGTCTAATGGTTGCTCCGGTCGGCTGTGGAGAAGTGCAACGGCTGGTGGTCTGCGAAAAAAGGCAGGGAGAAATAATTGAAAGAGTAATCTGTGAAGTTCGGTTTGTTAAACTGTTCGGCGAGTATGGCTTTGAAGAATAGTAAAATTCAAATATAAAAATGTGAAATAACGAAAAGTGACAGAAGTAGGCGAAAAATCACAAACAAAAATCGATTTGTCGATGCCGGTGCAATTCCTCAAAGGGGTCGGGCCGGGACGGGCTAAGGTCTTCGCTCAGTTGGGAGTGCATACAGCGGAAGATTTGTTAGAGTATTTTCCGCGGGACTGGGTCTTTGCGCCTGAGCCAATAAAGATAAATCAAATCCAGCCCGGCCGAACCGTTACCATTCTCGGATTGGTCGAGTCAACAGACTACCAGAGTTTCCGTCGCCAGCCGATATTCGAAGCACAGCTTTCCGACGATACGGGTCTGTGCAGGATTGTATGGTTTCACGGCAAATACCTTTGCGATAGATTACAGCCCGGCCAGGTGATAATTGTATCGGGTAAGGCCGCTTTATATAAGCATCAGCTGCAGATAGCCAATCCGAAATTCCTGGTAGTTGACGAAAAAACTTCTGAGCCGGACAAGTTTTTCAGCGGCGGGGTTTATCCTGCCAGCGCCCGGCTCAGCAGCGGGCAAATTAAAAGGATAATTCGGCCTGTACTTGATAATCTCGGCGGGCTTGTGAACGAGTTTTATGATAAAAAATTCCTCAAAAAAACACAATTGATAAGCAGAAAAGATGCTTTTAGCTGGATACATTCGCCGCCCGATGAGGAAAAGCTGGCCCAGGCAAAGCGCAGATTAAAGTATGACGAATTGTTTCTGATGCAGTTGGGCCTAGATCGGAAGAGCACACGTCTGAACTCCAGTCACATTCCTTTATCTCGTATGCCGTCTTCTGCTTGAAAAAAAAAAAAAAAAAAAACAAAACTAATATCTCAAAATAATAATAGATGCACTCACTTA
>CAJVYN010000140.1 GCA_913009355.1 uncultured bacterium
TGAATGTCTGGGACAATTTAGCAGACAAATATGAAGGTCTTCAAATTCGAGAAGATTCCTTAGATACTCTGGTGGAATTCCCCATCCAAAGGGAACTAATCGGAGATATGCAGGGTAAACGCATACTAGATTTAGCATGTGGGAGTGGACGAAAAGCTTTAACGCTTGCTCATGAAGGTGCAGCCAATGTAGTTGGAATTGACATAAGCCAGAACTTCATTTTAAAGTGGAAAACCCAGAAAAAACCTGATAACCTTGAATTTTATCAAGGCGACATCTCGAATTTATCAGATATTGTCGTTTTGCAAGGCCAAAAGTTCGACATTGTCCTCTGCTTTCAAGCACTTGGGTATTCGACAAATCTTAAGGGCACCATATCGGCGATTAGAGATTTTCTCAATGTAGGCGGCCGGTTTATCTTGACTACTGCTCACCCTTTTAAATTTGTGGTCGAGAAGCAAGAGCGAGATAAGATTAAACCGGGGGAAGCGTATAGAGACGAATCAAGCTATTGCTTTCCATCAATGTGGGATAATTCAGTAGCCATATCTCATGCCACCCCTATGATATCTACAGTAATCAATGCCATAGTCAGCAATAAGTTTTCAATAGACCGTGTTTTGGAGCCAGACATGTCTGAGGACCAAAAACAACGTTTTCCCCACAAGGCAGAATGGATGAATAAGTATTTTGGCATAATTGCATATAGCTGTAGTGCGATTTAAGCATCTAACAGGTCGGTGGACCAGACGAGTTCCTCCCTCACTATGTTCGGGTCTGCTGTCTCAAATTCTACAGGTTCTTTTTCAGGTATCCTTTTGTTGTTTGAAGTAAAATTTGACACTATGTGATTAGCTGCTTCAAGTCGATCAATTGCATATTTGCAATTTTCCAATAATTCGTCTCGTAAGTTTTTAACTTTAGAAAAAAACACATCTTTTTAGACCTTGGAGGAAAATATTTACAAAGAGCCCTCACTATTTTTATCAACTGGGTCATTGAGTTTGATTTGGAACTTCTCTAACAGTAAAGGGCAAATCTGTTATTGTTTGATTGTCGATAGTCAAATCAATCCTATATGTTCCATATTTCTCAAATTTTAATCCTTGAATATTTAGAATAAGATTTGCAATTGTCGAATCCACACCCTCTCTAACCTTTACATTTATATTGCCGTTCATTTTAGGTCCAACAGGCTTTGCATCTGCATCAATTACAAGAATTTTCACAGGATGACTGCCTTGTTCGCTTATTCCAAACCTTATTCTTAATGCAATGGCACAAGCAGGATGTATGGTGGGCAATTGCTTGGCATAAATAGTATCAAAGGCCCCTAAAACATTCAGTTTACCCTGTTGTTCTGTTGCAGCGTCACATAATAAAAAAGCTTCAATATTCATTTTTCATTCCTTTCATAGTATCACACAAACGATTCAATCTTTTCGGTACATACCTTTCTGGTCAGACGTTGGAGAATCTTCATTCGTTTGGTGAGGTGTTCAAGTTCGGTGTGTCTGGGCAGAGGTGTAAGGGATTTTCTCATAAGGGGTATTATGCAGAACAGTTGTTGGAGAGTAAAGGGGGAAATGGAAGGGGGTAAAAATAGCGGATAGGGGATAGATTCCTGCTTCCTCAGGAATGACAAGTGCGCTGCCATGCCGGCGACGGTGAAAATATAACCACGCACGGAGGACGGGGCTAAACATAACGACAAAACCCCCAGGATAAACCTGGGGGCTAAATAAATAACCCTGGGTGAAACCCAGGGCTAAACGAGATGGAAAACACCCTGCGATGCAGGGGGTTAAATGTCGGTATCCGGGTTTTATTGTTGCTTTTCTGAATCGTTCGGGTCCGGCTGGTCTGTTGGTTCCTGAACTTCCGGAACGGCGGCGCCTAAGGCAATTGCCATATCGCGAACCAGCTTGTTCGAGTCATATTTGGCGGTCCAGTCCAGAACCTTACCGAAATTGTTGTCCTGGTTCCCGGCCAACAGGAAAACAGCCATTAAACGAACCGGCCAGTGAATATCGTTCAAATTTTCCGCCAGCGCATTTGCCAGGTCGTAATCCAGCGGTAAAGAAAACATCGCAGCCATGGCGTGTGTCCTCACTACCCAATCATCATCAGTGAGACTATGCAACAGTGCAGACTTCAGCAACTCCGGCATCCAGTCGGCATACATAAATTTATAAAGCGGCTCACGATTGGCCATCGCCTGCTGCTCGGCCAAAAGGCCGATGAAAAGCTTGACAGTATTGATTTTTTGACCCTGCCGACCTTTTGCGAGTGAATCAAAGCGGTTTCGCAGGAACCTGCTGGTAAGCTCAATACCCGGACGCTTTACGAGAATTTTGGCCGGCTTTATACCGGCCAGCCGGTTGGTCAGCTTGCCCCCGCCGACGGCTACAGGGTCAATAAAGGCGGTAAATTCTATCTCCAAAGAAGCCTGTGGATAGGTGAATAGCATCTGCCGTAACTGCCCGGTAACGAGCCGAAGAGGAATAAGGAGACTGTGGCCAGGCTTGATAGGCAAAGCAGGGCGAATTTTGACAGATACCAGGTTTGATATCTGTTTATTAAGGTCACCTGTAATATTGGCGTCAATTCTGATGTTACCCTTAAACAAGCCGTCGTCAGAGACGATAAGCGGCTCAGAAGAATTATTTGTTATTGCAATAGTTCCGCCGAACCGGCTGCCATAAGAAAATTTGCTGCCGCGAAAATTAAGCTGAACTGAAATTATTTTATCCGGACTAAGAAATGAGGGGATAACTGACCGGCCAAAACTATTTTCTAACACAGTCAGGATAATATCAGGGCCAACCGGTGCGATATACTCCCCGCCGTTACGGGCCAGAATCTCTTTAGCACGTTCAGCCACCAATGAGCCGGGGTCCTGGGCGATTGCGGATTTTAGAGTCTCGAGGGCCAAAGCGATTTGGCCCTCGGCCAGTTGAATCTGTGCCATCGCTAAATCAGCTATCTGGTTTTTCTCGTAATTATCGATAATCAGCCTGGCCCAATCAGTTTGGCCATTCATCACGAGCGAGTAAGCCAGAATGGCAGCGGTCGTTACCGAATTGGGTTCCATTGAATAGGCCTTGTTGGCCCAGTCGAGGGCAGTGCCCGCATCCGGGGCGGCAAAACAATAAAACCAGGCAAGCTGCTCGTAGCTCGTAGCTCGTAGCTCATAGCTCGTAGTTCGCAGGGCTTTGGCTTCAGCGGCTTTTAGTATCCGATTTGACTGTTCTGTATCGCCGATTTTCGCTGCTGCTTTGCCGGCAATGGCTTCGAGAAGTAGATCGAAACGTCCGCTTTGACGGAACTGGGCGGCAATCTCAAGGCATTTGTGCTGATTTCGCTGTGTGTTATAGCTGCTGATCGCCCAGGGAATGTATATAGAAGCCGGCAACAACTCAGATGGATAAAGATAGCTGAACAAATCGGCACAGTACTGGTATGCGTCCGCAGCCGTCTGGTAGAGCTGCAGCTTCTCAGCATATTGCGCAAAGGCCAATGCGGCCTTGATATCAGCTGGATTTTCGCCTAACACCAGCCGTAGATGTTCCATATACATCGCCGGCTCTATCTGGTCGGGCACAAGCTCGGCGAGCTTTTCAAAGGCCAGTTTATTGTATTTATTGCTGTTTACGGCCTGCATAAAGTAAGATGAAGCATTCGGATCGGCCTTTTCAGCAATTAAAAGGCCAAGCAATGTAGCCAGTTCAGAGTGCAGAACGGCGTTTTTACCGCCAAGAATCCTTAATAACTTTTCAAGAAGCTGCTCTCGCTGCTCACGAGAGTCCAACTGCTCAAGCAGATACCGAACCGCCTCTGTTACTACCTCAAGGTCAGTGGATTCGTCCACATAGTTCGCAAGCAATTTAAGAAGTGTATCCTGCATCTGCTGTTTCTTATCCGGTTCGAGATATGCCTGGCGATTCACAAGGCAGCGAATTATATCCGGCAGAACGTAGTTGGCCCTGCTGTCCAGATTCATCGTGGCAGTCAAAAAAACTATCGCCTGCTCGGCCTGCGGCCCGCTGACATCCTTTTTAGAGTTAGCCAGTTCATAAGCTATTTCATAGAATTTTTGGCCGACAGACGGTGAAAACAGCCTGTCTGAATCCGAAGGACCCTGCGCCAGTACCGATAAGGAACAAAAAACAAGTACTGAAAAAATTAAAAAAGACCTACCTTTGAACATTTATCTCACCAATATACTCAATACTCACAAAAAGACACCTATAGTATAATTTCGGGCAGTTTGCCCGTTTGCTTTAGGTATAATGATAAAGTAAAAACTCAAACTGACCGATGGCCAGTTTGAAAAATCAAAAATCAAAGATTAAAAATCAAAATTGCGGAATCCCGACGAAGTCGGGATGGCTTTTTGATTGTTTTTTTGTTTTACGGAACACATTATTAAATAATCAGTTATAGCAATTTTGGGCCGTAAATCGGTCAGTTTGAGTAAAAAGTAATGCGATCAGGCCTAATCAGCAGCTGCCGTAAATTCACCGCTGCTATGCCCGCCGCCGGTCAGCAGGGTAAGCTCTCTGATACGCAACAATTTTGCCGCCAGCAGATATACTGCCGCCGACACAGGTACAGTCGCAACGATTCTCAGGACGTTAGAGCATCTGCTGTCAGGCAATCTCGCCATCAAAAACAGGATTCCAGCACCGGCTAAAAACATAGAGATGGTCGCTATTACTGTTTTCACTAAAGTAATCCAGAATCCATCTAATATCGAACGGCCAATCCGTTTGCGAAGCACTAAAACGAGAATCACAACCTGTAAATATGAGCAAATTGCGGTCGAAAACGCCAATCCGGCTGTCCCCATAAACCAGATAAGGGTCAGATTGAGAACAATATTGGCAAAGACCGCTATGACAGCACTGCGCATCGGGGTTTTGGAATCCTGAACAGAGTAAAACGCCCGGGTTAATATCTGTTGCGAAAAATAGCCGCACAGCCCCACAGCATAAAACAGTAATACCTGTGTCGTGGCTTTGGTATCGGCGGTAGTGAATTCGCCTTGCTCAAAGACTGCTGAAACCAAGGGTCTGGCTACCAGAATCAACCCTGCGATGGCAGGAATCGAGACGAACGCCGCACCTTTAATCCCTCGTGAAATCGTCCTGACTAAGGTGTTGAAGTCCCTTTTTGCCGCATTTGCGCTCATTACAGGAAAAATCGCCGTCGCTAATGATATACCAAGCACACCTAATGGGAATTGATAAAGCCTTTGTGAATAATATAGGTGTGATACTGCCCCATCCCAAAGTGGATACCGCAGATGCGTTCCCAGCAGGGTAAAGAAATCCCCTTTTATTGTTGAGCCGGAAAAAATCTTGGCAATCCATGTGTCGGCGAGCGTATTAAGCTGTGTGGCCGTCAGGCCTATTATCATTGGGGCCATTAGAAAGATAACTTTTCTGAAAGCTTTCGAATGGATATCCCACGCAGGGCGGATAGTAACACCGCTTGCACGAAGCGGTGCTATCTGAATCGCGAGTTGGGCCACTCCGGCAAGGAGCACTGCTGCGGCTATTAAAAAAACCTGCTGTTTTGCCGGCATTTTGAAGGCCCACCCTGTCAGCACAAGAGCACTAATGATGAAAATATTTAAGACAATAGGGGCGGCGGCGGGTGCGGCGAAGTGTTTGTGAACATTAAGGACGCCAGCCAAAATTGCCACCGTACATATCATTATCATATACGGCAGCATAAGTGAAACCAGCGAGAGCATCATCTTTGTTTCCGGGTTGCTTGCAAAGAAGCTATTGTAAATCCAAAGTCCAGCCAAACCTGACAGTACCAATGCGGCTAAGAGTACAAATATGACTGTTACCATGGTGTTAGCCAGTTTTGCAGCTTGTTTTGGTTCTTTTTCAAGTTGTTCTCGGTAGATGGGTATAAAAGATGCGGATGCGGCTCCCTCTCCGAATAGCCGGCGTGAGAGGTTAGGTATTTGAAATGCAATTATCCATGTATCCATCAGTCCGCCGGCACCTAAAAACCGGGCGAAAGTCATGTCGCGTATCAGGCCGAATATCCGGCTAACTACAGTAAGAGAGGCGATTTGTCTAAATCCTTTTATCATAGTGAACTAATAGTGCCTAAAGTGAACTAAAGTGAACTAAAGTGCCTAAAGTAAAAAGATAATCCATACCCTATTATTTGTCTAAATCCTTTTATTACAGTGAACTAATAGTGCCTAAAGTGAACTA
>CAJVYN010000141.1 GCA_913009355.1 uncultured bacterium
AGACGCCAAAGTCATTTCGAGCGAAGGCCTCGCAGAGGCCGAAGCCGAGAAATCTATTAAAAAAACAGATTTCTCCACTTTGTTCGCTTCGCTCACTACGGTCGAAATGACAAGTTTTCAACAGAGCGAAATTTAATCTGAAACCGATTTGGCTTATTGCTGAATTGTTTATATATATTTAGATAGGGAATGGATGCCGGGAAGTTGTCTGGATTCTAATAGTAAGATAAGAACCCCGACTGAACGCAAACTGAAGATTTTAAGGCATATCGCTGGGGGGCTGATATGAATGAAGTGGTAATGTTGCGCGGGGCCGAGCCGAGGAAAATCCTACAAACCGTTCTTGAGAAGAGGACATCTGCCATTATGTCCTATTTATCCAGGGGCAAATGGCATGTAGCGAAGGTGCTGCTAACCGATATTGGAGCTAATTGGCTGAATATTGGCGTCTCGCCCGGGGAAAAGCCGCACCCGATAAACATACGAATTGGTCAGCCGGTCGGCATATCACTCAAGTATGGATACGGCAAGTTTATTTTTGAGACAACCGTGGTAGGTCTTGAGCCATCGCCGGATTCGACAAACGGAGGAACTATAGTACTTGTTATGCCGGAGAGGATTGAGTTAGTGCAAAGGAGAAGCTATTTCCGTGTCGATGTGCCCAAAACGTTGAAGGTGAATGTGATACTGTGGCATCGCTGCTATACAAATGGCGACCGTCGGGTAACGCCGGAGCATTACTGGCAGGGCAGGCTTGTTGATATTTCCGCCGGCGGTGCACAAATTGCAATTGATGCTGCGCAAAAACCAGACTTCAAAAAAAGACAGTTTATCGGGCTGCGATTCACACCTATGCCTTATGAAACGCCATTGATGTTCAATGCCCAGATTAGAGACCTCACGCCGACTTCAGACAGCAAAAGTATTTGTCTTAGACTGCAAATAGTCGGCCTGGAAGCAAGCCCCGAAGGCAGGGGCGTTCTACAGCGGCTGTGCAATGTTGTTGAACAGTATTATCAGATAAACCAATCCAGCGCAAAGCAGCAGGATATGCAGCCGGTGAATGCGTCCACCCATTAACCCATCAACTCATTTACCCATTTTTTCCAGTTCCATTTTTTTAACGGCCTGCAAAACGGGGGCTTTCCTGCGGATTAATTTGTAATAAAACCATTTCACAAATCCGCTCGCTGCAAAGCCGCAGAAAATCAATACCAAAGCTATATGTATGCTCCAGACAATCAGCCCAATGCCCAGCAGAAGCCATATAAAATGTGCGAAAGGTTTCTTGCCCTTTATGTACTGATTGATGATATGCGGATATCGAATTCTGCTGACCATCAGCACTGCTGTGCCCAGAATCAAAAACGGCAGTGCATAAATAATAGCATTCCCACAGAGCCGTACCAGCCAGGTGCCGCCCGCTGTCTGCAGCAGTTCCCGCAGTATTTCCTGATGAAATATAACCAGACTGACCACTACCCCTGCGGCAGCGGGAGTTGGCAGGCCTATAAAACTCATATGAGCAGACTCATCCTCCTCGTTTTCTACGTTGAACCTTGCCAATCGAATGGCTGCACAGCTTATATATACCGCCGCCGCCAGCCAGACGAAACGCTGCAGGAAATTTTCCAAAGCCGAATTCAACCCGGCCAAGCCGGCTGATTCTAACTTGTATTCCAGGACTTTGAGCATCAGAAATGCCGGCGCCACGCCGAAGCTGATTATATCGCAGAGGCTGTCGAGCTGGCCGCCGAAGCTGGAAGTGTTTTGGCTCATTCGCGCAACCCGTCCGTCGAGCATATCGGCAATCATTGCCAGCAGTATCATATAGCCGGCCATAGCATAAGCGCCCTTGCCGGCAAGAACAATGGCTGCAAAGCCGCATGCGCCGTTGAGAATCGTTATCAGCGACGGCAGAACTGTGATGTATTTTAACCTCTGCTTTCGCACCCGCCGAAGCAGACTCTCCTTAGCGGCTTGTGTTTTTAATCTGGACATCTTTCGTGCCTTGTGTCTCGTCGCTCGTGACCCGATTCAGGAGCCGTGGTTTCATATTTTATAAGTGCTGTCAGGCCGGCTTTGACTTTATCGCCCTTCCTTACCAGGCACTTTACATTTTCACCCGCCGACACATACAATTCCGCCCTCGAGCCGAATTTTATCATCCCGAATTTTTCACCGCCGGTTAATTGCTCTCCCCTGCTTGTCCGGCAGACAATTCGTCGGGCAATCGCACCGCTGATTTGCCGGACAATCAGTTTATCGCAGGGATTGTCGGTTCTTACTAATTCCAGAGTGTTGGACTCGTTGACCCGGCTGGAGACAGGATTCATTGCGTTTTTGTATTCGCCTTTTTTGTAAGTAATCCTCTCGACCTTTACATTACACGGAGCACGATTAATATGCACGTTAAAAATACTCAAAAATATTCCGATTCGCAGCGCAGGTTCACCTATATGGCCCACTCCATCGACAATCTCGATATCGGTTACTTTGCCGTCGGCTGGCGCCAGCAGCAGATTACTATCCGGCGGTACAGCCCGGTAAGGGTCGCGGAAAAAAGAAAGAACCCATATCAAAACCACGGCCAAAAGCGCTTCTACCGAAACAACGGCCCAGCCCACCGTCCTCCCTGCACTTGCTAACGGCCAAACAATCATTGCCGTGATAAGTACCGCAGGAAAAACAACCACCTGCGGCCAACCATATTTAGTCAATGAGATTCTCATAGCTTAGCTGTTATCATAACAAAAATGTTTATACAATCAAGTCTTGACGCCGCTGGTGAAAATCGCTAAGCTCCGGCAGGAACGACGAATATTGAATATCAAATAACGAATGACAAAGGAAAGGACGTGAGATGTTCACAACGATTATCGATGTAACGGCAAGAGAGATACTCGATTCCCGCGGTAACCCGACAGTTGAAGTTGACGTGTTACTTGATGACGGTTCGTTCGGCAGGGCGGCTGTGCCCTCCGGAGCCAGCACGGGCGCCTACGAAGCAATAGAACTTCGTGACAAAAGGGCCAAACGCTATATGGGCAAAGGCGTTGGGCGCGCCGTTAAAAATGTGAACGAAATAATCGCACCGGAAGTAGTGGGGATGGACGCTACGGCACAGGCTGAACTTGATGCGTTGATGATTGAACTTGATGGTACGCCGAACAAAGCCAAACTCGGTGCAAACGCAATACTGGGTGTCTCGTTAGCGGCGGCAAAAGCAGCAGCGGACTCGGCTGAACTGCCTTTATACCGCTACTTAGGCGGATGCAATGCCAATATCCTACCCGTTCCGATGATGAACATTCTCAACGGCGGAAAACATTCCGACAACAACGTTGACTTCCAGGAATTTATGATTATGCCGATAGGCGCTAAAAGCTTTCCGCAGGCATTGCAAATGGGAGCAGAGACGTTTCATACATTAAAAGCCGTATTAGCCAAAAAAGGATACTCCACAAGCGTCGGCGACGAAGGCGGTTTTGCCCCTATGTTGGCCAGCAACGAAGAGGCGCTGTAAGTAATTATGGATGCTATCAAAAAGGCCGGCTATAAACCCGGCAAGGATATCTCAATCGCTTTAGACCCTGCTGCAACCGAATTGTTCGACAACAAAACGAAAAACTACAAATTCTTCAAATCAGCCCCTAAGAAAAAAATCTCCTCCGATGCACTGATTAAGCACTGGGCCCAATGGGTGGATAAATATCCTATCGTTTCCCTTGAAGACGGACTGGCTGAGGATGACTGGGCCGGCTGGACGAAATTAAATCAAAAACTCGGCAATAAAATCCAACTGGTTGGTGATGATTTGTTCGTAACCAATACCAAGCGTATTGCTAAGGGTATAAAGCTGGACTGTGCCAATTCGGTATTGATAAAGCTCAACCAGATAGGTACGCTGACAGAGACATTCGAAGCAATCGATATGGCCAAGAGGGCCGGCTGGACAGCGGTTATAAGTCATCGAAGCGGCGAAACAGAAGACAGCACGATAGCCGATTTGGCTGTTGCTACCGGCGTCGGGCAGATAAAAACCGGCTCACTGTGCCGAACAGACCGAATCTGCAAATACAATCAACTGCTTAGAATCACCGAAGACCTCGGCCCAGCCGCACGGTACGCCGGCTTTATGTTTAGCAGATAGCCTTTCGGTAAGGGCTTCGACTAAGCTCAGCCGAACGTTCTCAGGATAAACGTATAGCGGATAAAAAAATGCGGATGCTTTTGTTTATTGTCTTTTTCAGCATCGGTGCGGCGGCATTGGGCGTCTCTATATTCTTTGATGATTTGCTTCGGTACTATCATAACAGGCAACTGCTAAAGGTAACTGAAACTTCTTTAACCCGGCTGGAATCCTTAAACGCCGACTATGATGCACTTTTGCAGCAGTTGGAAAAAGACCCCAATCTTATTGAGCGCATTGGCCCTGCCGCACTCGGCACAGAACCTGCAGACGCAAACGCCATTTACCCGAAAGCAACACCCAAGCAATTGGCCGCCGCCAGGCAAGCCCTGACGGAAGAGACGAACCAACAATACGTTAAGCCCAGGATACCCGCTTGGATTAGCCGATGCAGCAAACCGGCCCGGCGAGCAATTCTTTTTTTGGCGGGTGGTGTTTTAATACTTATTTCGTTTGTATGGTTTGGCCCGGCCAAACAGAGTCCCGAAGAGCAATAACGGCTTTTATTCGAATCGCAGCAGGTTCAGGCCGGTATCTTTGTCGGGTTTACGGCTGGCCTTTAAGCCGTCGATTTCGATTATCGTAACTTCCAGAATCAGGAACGTTTTTGCTCCGCCGCGCGGACAGCCGACTATTGTTTCGCCCTCTTTACCGATTGCGGTATGGATATGCAGTTTTGGTCCTTTGTTGTCGCAGTAGATGGTTCCTACGCCGAGCACTTCGCCCGGCCCGGCGAAATCTTTGAAGTTGCCGACGATTTTCGGCTTCTCCCGCTTAGGTCCCACCACAATGTTAGCTTTTCTGAATCCGCCGGTAATCAAAACCGCAGCCGATTTTATATTCTCTTTTCTTGCGATCTGCTCGACGGTTTCGTAGAGGTCTTCGCCCTCAAATAACCTTGCAGCTATTATTCTGCCCGTTTTGCCTACAGCATATTCCATTTTGCGCTCCCCTGGCAAGTCGTCATTGATTTTTCGACTGTTTAGCTGACAATTTCCCAGAGTGTAACATCAAGCGGTTCAGCCAGCAGCTCATCGGCCCTGGCTATGAAGGCTTTGAGATAAGGCATCGCCAGATGCTTGTCCAGAGCTTCCTTGTCCGTCCAGTTTTCATAGAACATAAACTCACCGTTATCGTCGTCGGCCTGGTGCAAAACGTAATTTATACAGCCGGGCTCGCTGCGGGTCGGGGCCAGCAGAGCCATAAGTTCGCCCCTGACCTTCTCCTCCATACCCTCCCTGGCCTTGATTCGAGCTATAACCGTAATTTGCTTGTTCGCCATTTCTTTTTTCCTTCCCTTTAAGTCCATTATCGAGGCAATCGCACATAACAATGAGCAGCTTGTAGGAATTGCCGATATCGCCGTAAAATATAGCACAAATGCAGAGCGATTCAATGGGTTAAAATTTTTTGGTAATTTTTTGGAATTTGTCGAACGATTGTCTCGGACGGGCGTATATTTTTATAAAGAAAAAAACATCCTCCTTACTTTTTTGAAAAACATTGGTTGAGTACGGACGTCAGGGCGGCATTACTACGGGAAATAGTAGTTGCCGCCCTATTGTTTTTTGCGTAGTTACCTTCCCTCGATATTCCTGTAAAAAACGATAAATCCCCTATACCGTCTGCTATCTGTGATGCAGGTAACAGCCCTGTTTGAAGATGGGGTTAGTTGGCAATACTCTCTTCGAGATGGGCAAGGACGGTCCTGGCTTTGGAGATTTTGTTCCCGGATGGGCTGTACCAGTGTAGCTCCACATTTCGCCTGATTTGCTCTTCGACTTTTTTGCAGGCCAAAAGTACCGTGGCGTGATTTTTATTGCCCATACATCTGCCTATTTCAGGGGACGACATCTTAGTATGCTTTCTGACCAGGTACATACTAAAATGCCGGGCAAGGGTGATGGTCCTGTTTTT
>CAJVYN010000142.1 GCA_913009355.1 uncultured bacterium
TTTGTTTTTTTTTTTTAATGATACGGCGACCACCGAGATCTACACTCTTTCCCTACACGACGCTCTTCCGATCTCCCGTCTGTAATCAGTGCAACCGATTCACCCAACCCGGCCCCCACGATATAACTTGTGGGACTTAACATCTCCTGCATACCCGGCCCGCCTTTCGGCCCTTCGTAACGAATCACCACAACATCGCCGCTTTTGACCTTGCCGGCCAGGATACCTTCGCAGGCATCTTCCTGGCTGTCGAAAATAACCGCAGGGCCGCTATGAGTCAGCATCGCATCAGCAACGCCGGCTGATTTAACGACACAGCCGTTGGGGGCCAGGTTACCTTTTAGAATTGCCAACCCGCCCGTCTTCGAGTACGCATTATCAAGTGAATGAATGACCTCAGTATTTTTAATCTCGGCATCCGCTATATTTTCGCCCAGCGTTTTACCTGTTACCGTCATACAATCGGTATTAAGAAGATTTCCAGCCCGGCTGATTTCCTTTAGTATAGCGCTTATGCCGCCGGCGGCATCGACATCCTCTATATGGAACTTACTCGAAGGGCAGACCTTGCAGATATTGGGGCACTTTTGGGAAATGGTATTTATCCGTTCAAGGCTATATTCGATACCGGCTTCGCCGGCAATTGCCAGTACGTGCAGGACGGTATTCGTTGAGCCGCCCATCGCCATATCGAGCACAAAACCATTATCGATTGATTTTTCATTGATTATATCCAACGGCTTGATGTCCTTTTCAATCAGGGACATAATCTGTCTGCCCGCCGCTTCGTAGAGCTTCTGGCGTTTCGGATTGACCGCCAGGATTGTGCCATTGCCGGGCAGGGCCATCCCAATCGCCTCACAAAGACAGTTCATCGAATTGGCGGTGAACATTCCCGAACAGCTCCCCTGGGCCGGACAGCTTGTGCGTTCGAGTTCTTTTAGCTGCCGCTCGTCAATCTTGCCGGCGTTGAATTCGGCTACGCCTTCGAATATGCTGATAAGGTCAACGGTTTTTCCGTCGGCTGTTTTGCCGGCTGCCATAGGCCCTCCGGAAACAAAAATCGTCGGGACATTCAGCCGAACCGCCGCCATCAACATACCCGGTATAATTTTGTCGCAGTTAGGGATACAGATAAGAGCGTCAAAACAATGTGCACGTCCCATAGTTTCGACCGAATCGGCGATAATTTCTCGCGAGGCCAGTGAGTATTTCATACCAGTATGGCCCATAGCGATTCCATCGCAAACCGCTATGGTATTAAATTCAAAAGCAGTTCCGCCTGCCTGGCGAACGGCCTGCTTGACAATCCGGCCAACTTTATTGAGGTGAACGTGCCCCGGCACTATCTCGCAGTAGCTGTTGGCAATACCGATAAACGGCTTGGCAATATCGGCATCACTTAATCCGCAAGCGTGAAGTAAGCCCCTGTGAGGCGCCCGCTGAAAACCTTTTTTAATCGTATCACTTCCCATTTCTTTGCCCTTTTCCAAAAACGCAAAACCGGTTCGTTAAACAACCTGAAAGTCCGAAAAATTGATTTTAACCGCCAATTAAAGAGAAATAAAGGGAAATCGGTTGTCTTTGGCCGGACAAAATGTATAATTACAATTTAAATTTGCCGCGAAATCAATTTTTTTAAGGAGACCAAACGATGATATTTTCTAAAAGAACAAAATTTTCAGTTGGTTTAGCGAGTATTGTAATTTGTCTGTTGTTTTTGACCTCTGGCTGCACCACCCCTCTTACCAAAGAAACCGCTACCCTCGCATTGAAGTTCACCCCGCAGGATTCAACAACTTATAAGATAACAACGCAAGCGGAAAAAAGCGTTAAATGGGTGGGACGCTCGCTGGGCAAGTCCAACTTCAAAGACGGGCGTACCGGCACCAAAATCGAAATGATTTTCACCCAACAAATACAAAGCATCGATGACAAAGGCAATGCCATTGCAAAAATTACAATCGAAGGGCTAAAGTACCTCTCTATGATTAAAGAGAATCCTGTTCTGGATTTCGACAGCTTCAGGGAAAAGGACCGAAACAATCCGCTGGCAAAACTAATTGGACAAAGTTATACGATAGAAATTGCACCTGCCGGTAAAGTCATAAAAGTTGTCGATGTGAAAGAAGCACAGGCTGCGGTGAGGGGCAGTTCCTCAGCCAACAAAACAGCGCTAAGGATGCTTTCCGTAAATGCAATCAAGGAACGACACGAAATCTCAGCCCTGCCCGGCGCCGACAAAAACCAATTGCGAACAGGTGACAACTGGAGCAGCATAAAGTCCCTTTCTTTCGGCCTGATGGGTCCGAAATCATACGAAAAAATCTATACGCTAAAAGAAATCAAAAAACCGGATAACCAACAGATTGCTGTCGTTGAGATGAACGCTATTCCTACCTCAGAAATGGCAGAGCAACTATATAAAGAACAAGCAACCAACGACCTTATAAAAATGTTCGATAATACCGAAACATATACCGGCCTGCTCAAGCTGAATTTGACCGCCGGTAAAGTCGAGAAATGGTTCGAAGAACTGAGGTCAGAGTGGGTTATCATCGACCCATCAGCCAAACAACAAGACGACAGTGAGCCTGCTGCGCTGAAGATGGGTGTTACTCGTATCTCCAGCCTCGAAAAAATTGATTAAAAATGCTCAGACTCTGAAACAACGGGACAGAAACAGCGGATAAAAACCGAAGATTACGCTATAGTGAAAAAAATCTAAAGGCTATACGTTAGCCATACTCCGAAAGGAGCGAAATTGAAGACTGTACTAACCATTTTTGCCGTCCTCGGATTAAGCGGCCTTGCAGGATGTAACGGCTCTGCAGGGGAAAAAGAACTGTTAACCGTAGATTTCCAAAAGGACCGGACTCTGCGATATAAGTTCGTTTCCAGCAGAGATATTGAAGTTGATTGGGGCCCGATGAAAGGTGATTCCAAGGGGGGTAGGAACAAGGTCGAGAAATCCTCCGAGACAATGGAAATGGTTGTTGCCTACAGACCCATCGAAATAGAGCCCTACGGCCTTACAACTGTCAAGGCAACCTGTGAATCAGTAAAAATCAAGCGGAGCGCACGCAAAGGCCGGCGAACTACAAAAAAAGACGCAGCAGAAAGTTTCGCAGGTAAAACTTTCACATTCACTGTCGGCCCTGCCGGCAGAATAGAAGACTATTCGCAGTTAGACAAGTTAATCCGCGAGATTGGCAAAAAAGCATTCCGGCCAAACAGCAATAGAGGCAGAATTAAAGAACCCGATATGATAAGCGACTTTATAGCCACCCAATGGTTCCTGTGGGATTCTGTCTCCAGTCTGAAAAAAGCCGTCGAAGGGGTCAGGGTAGGCCAAACATGGGAGTCTAAACTTTCTGTACCTACTCCGATGGTGTTGCAAAAAGCAAGAGAGGTTATCTATACGCTCAATGAAATCCGACAGAGTGAAAAAGGGCGACTCGCCGTGATACACAGTTCCTATTCACTTGCCAAATCAGTCCCACGCAACTGGCCAATGCCTTACCCTGACGGCAGATTCCAAATGAGCGGTATGTTCGGCTTCCTCGGAAGCTATAAGGTGCTGGATTTGCAGGGGCAGGGCGAAGAACTTTTCAATATCGACGCAGGCCGAATAGAACAATACAACCAGCAGTACCAGATGCAGTTAAAGGCATCCTTCCCTATGGGGCTCGGCGTAAACCCACAAATAACTATCAAGCAGAATTTGACAATGCAGCTGCTGGAAAATTGAGATACGAATTATGGAACGCAAAAACCTGTGGGCGCCGTGGCGAATTAAATATGTTCAGGGCTTGAGCGATAGCAGCGATTGTTTTATCTGCCATGCCAACGCAAACCCACAGGATGACGATAAAAATACGGTGTTATGGCGCACGGACAGAAGCATCGTAATACTGAATCGCTTTCCATATAACAATGGACATTTACTGATAGCGCCGCTCCGACACATCCCCGACCTCGAGCAGGCAGATGATGAGGAACTGTTGGAATTGATCAAGCTGGTCAGAGAATCAAAAAAAGCCCTCTCGGCGACGATAAAACCACACGGCTTCAATGTCGGGATGAATTTGGGCCGATGTGCCGGAGCCGGCTTACCGGGACATCTTCATATCCATATTGTTCCGCGATGGGACGGGGATACGAATTTTATGAACGTATGCAGTGATACAGATATTATCAGTCAAAGTTTGATTGAGCTTCTTGAGCAATTGAAACAGATAAGCAAAGAGCATAACCTGCCCTGTTTATAAATTCGTCGTGCGTCGTGCGTGATGCGTATTGCGTGAAGGGAAAAACGCAATATGCAATACGATATACGCAATACGCAATACGATATACGCAATACGAAAATGTCTGAAGAACTTGCCGATTATGCAGTCAGTGAAAATCTAAGCCGCGGTCGGGCGCTGGCAGAAAAGCCGCACCCGTACCGCTCAGGCTTCGAACGCGACCGCGACCGTATAATACACTGCTCTGCCTTTCGCCGGCTGGAAGGCAAAACCCAGGTCTTCACACCCGGATTGGACGACTATTACCGCACGCGCCTGACACATAGTATTGAAGTGGCCCAGATAGGAAGGACCGTTGCAAAAGCGCTTCAGCTAAATGAAGGCCTTACTGAGGCAATATGCCTTGCACACGATTTGGGGCATCCGCCTTTCGGACATACCGGCGAAAAAATTCTCAATCACCTGATGGCTGAGTTCAGCGGATTCGAGCATAACCGCCAGACATTGCGAATTGTCGATTTACTCGAACACCCGTATCCGGATTTTACCGGCCTGAATCTAATGTATGAGACCCGCCTCGGATTAGCCAAACATCGAAGTCCCTGTGATAAGCCGCAGGACAGGGCTTTCAGTGAACCAAACTGCTCGCTTGAGGGACAGGTCGCCGACATCGCCGACCGTATCGCATATAACTGCCACGACCTCGAAGACGGTATGCGGGCAGGGCTGATAACAGCTGAACAGTTAAAAGCGATAGAAATATTCACAGAAGCACAAAACCGAATAAACGCTCAGGCAATGAAGGACAAAAGCGTCCGAAGGACAAGAACCGCAAAAGCAATTATCGAAAGGCTTGTCAGCAACTGTATCGATACAAGCAAAAAAAACATCGCAGAGGCAAATGTAAAAACAGTTGACGACGTCTATGCCGCAGGTAAAAATTTAATTGTGCTTTCAGCGAAAAGCGAAGCTAAACTTACTGAATTAGAAAAGTTTTTACTGCAGAACTTTTATTTGCACAAATCGATAATACAGACAGCAGATAAAGTCAGAAGCTGGCTTGAGCAGCTCTTCGTGAAACTCTGCCAAAAACCGCAGTTAATGCCGGGCTACTTTCAGCAATTGACAGGTCAGGAAGGTTTGCAGCGGACGGTTGCCGACTACATTGCGGGTATGACTGATAGATTCTGCTTGAAGATGTTAGAAATAAAGTGAATGAGTAAATGCGTTGATGGGTAGATGAGATGGGGTAAATTTGGAAATTTTAGCTGTGTTCGTAAGAAAATGGGGGAGCTGTGCGAGGGTGTGAAATAAACTGTGTAAATGGTCATAGAAATGTTAAACTTTTTTACGAAAGGGACTTACTATGGCCGGGAAGACACAGCAGGAAAAACAGAAACAGAAACTTATTGACGAACTTCTCAAGGATTATGACGGGCCGAAATCGTTCTGGGGCGAATCCGGCTTATTTGCCCAGCTAAAAAAGCTAATCATTGACCGTGTTCTTGATGTAGAGATGGACAATCATCTCGGCTATACCAGGCACGATCCCAAGGGCAATAATAGCGGCAATTCTCGCAACGGTCGGGGCAAAAAAGCTGTTGTGATCGACTCCGAAGAACTTGAGCTTGCCCCGCCACGTGACCGTAACGGCGATTTTGAGCCACAACTTATATCAATTCCGATTAATCAGTGCGCTCGGCATAGGCAGCTCGGCAGACGGATTTAATAATCTCAGGATCAAGAGCGGCTTTTTGCCAGGATTCTATCGCAGCAAAACGCAAATCGTCGTAATCAGCATAAGTACGATTAGACCAATAATGGCTTCGCAAATAATGCCAGAGATTCT
>CAJVYN010000143.1 GCA_913009355.1 uncultured bacterium
CACGGCGACCACCGAGATCTACCCTCTTTCCCTACACGACGCTCTTCCGATCTACCAGATTACTACCAGGGCCATAGTGAATATGAAAAAAGACAAGGGAAATATCAACGCTGGCCCGGAGTTTTCTATTGGAAATAATTTATTTGAAAGTGCTAACAAAATATTCAGGCCGATTATAAGAGTTACCTCCGGCCATCGATTCTTCAGGATTGCTAATGTCTTTTTTATTTCGGTCATCTTATCTTGCGAGCCGGAAGTTTTCCGGGCCTACTAACTGTCTCATTTTTCTGCAGAAATCCAGGTCGGGGTTGACGGATAAAGTTCTGTCGGCGGTTGCATAGACCCTGCCTTTGTCGGTTTTTACCGCTACATAAAGAGGACTTTTGCCCCTGTGGTTCCGGCAGATGCTCTTTATCAACGCCACCTTTTCTTTGGTAACCTCTTTTGCGTCCAGCCGTATTCTGACTTTGGCAGCTAATTTTTCGGTTACCTCATCCAGAGCTATCAACTCCTCAGCGAAGATGTTGGGCTTTTCCCTTCTGCAATCGAGTTTGCCCCTTACAAATACAACTTTGTCTTCAGCTAAGTAATCAGCGAATCTACTCAGCACATCGGGAAACATTACCACTTCAACAGAACCCTGCAAATCCTCGAGGATGAAGACAGCCATTTTCGAGCCGGCGTTTCGGCCGGTCTTTATCGAATGAGTCCTTATTTTTGCTATCATTCCGCCGATTACGACCGGCTTATCCTGAACAACATCGGCTAATTGCGAGGTGTCGAGCGTGGAGTAAAGGTTTATTGTCTCGGCACAATGACTGAGTGGATTGCTGGTTACATAGAAGCCGAGTACCTGTTTTTCGTAGGCGAGCATTTGCGGCTCGGGCCAGGGCACGACATTGGGCAGCCGCTGTGCGTCCTGCGAATAATCGGTTTCTTCTGTCATCTGGCCGAAAAAGTTCATCTGGCCGGCTTGCTTGTCGGCCTGTAAGCCCGCTCCGTTTTGCATTGCCTTTTCCAGGCCGGCCATCATTTGTGCACGGTTTCCGCCGAGCTTGTCGAAAGCGCCGGCCTTTATCAGGGCTTCGATGACCTGCTTATTGACGGCTCTTAAATCGACATTTTCGCAGAAATGGAAAAGACTCTGGAATCGGCCGACTTTTTCACGGGCAGCAATGACTTGCTCGACGGCCTTTTCGCCAACACCCTTGACCGCTGCCAGGCCGAAACGTATTACACCCTTTTCACGTGGCCCGTGGCCCGTGGCTCGTGGCCCGTAAAGCGGTGTAAAATCGACACCGCTTTCGTTAATATCCGGCGCCATGACCTCGATATTCATCTCGGCGCATTCACGAATATAATCGACAACTTTTTCGGTGTTGCCCATCTCGTAAGTCAAAACCGCAGCCATAAATTCGATGGGCCAATGGGCTTTCATATATGCGGTCTGGTATGCAATGAAGGCGTAACGGGTTGAATGGCTCTTGTTGAAGCCATAACCGGCGAAACGCTCGATAAGCTCGAAAATCTGCCGGGCCTGGCTTTCAGTCAGGCCCTTATCAACACAGCCGGCTATGAATCTTTCCTTTTCCTTGGCTATGGTCCTGGCTTTCTTTTTACTTATCGCCTTGATTAGGCCGTAGGCCTCTCGCAGTGGTATATCGCCCAGGCGGTTGCATATACGCATCACCTGTTCCTGATAGACCATAATGCCGTAGGTTTCGTCGAGAATTTCTCTCATAATCGGGTGCGGCAGGGACCATTTTGCGCCGTGTTTTCGGTCGATGTAATCGCCGATTAGTATCATAGGGCCGGGCCGATAGAGGGCATTGGCGGCGATAAGATCTTCGATTCGGTCGGGCTTCATTTTCATTAGTAAGTCCTGCATACCGCCGGACTCGAATTGAAAAATCCCTTTTGTTCTGCCGCTGGAGAAAAGCGCAAAAACCTTAGGGTCGGCAGGGTCAAGTTTTTCCAGGTCGATATTCTGGCCGTGAATACTTTTGAGAAGTTGCCTGGCTCGTTCTAATATGCTCAGGGTCTTCAAACCCAGGAAGTCCATCTTCAGCAGGCCGACTTTTTCGACTACAGGACCCTCGAACTGGGTTATGATATCATCGGAGCCGGCTGCCTTATAAAGGGGTACTAAATTCGTCAGCGGCTCATCGGCAATGACAACGCCGGCGGCGTGGACGGATGCGTGACGGACAAGGCCTTCAAGCCTTTTACAAATATCAATTACTCTTCTGGTCTGCTTATCTTTTTCGTAAGCCTGTTTTAATTGCGGCTCGGTTTTTAAGGCCTTATCGAGTGTTATACCAAGAGAGTCGGGGATAAGTTTGGCTAATCTGTCGGCTTCTGCCAGCGGTACGCCGAGTACCCTGCAGACATCACGGATAACCGCCCTGGCTTTCATTGTTCCGAAGGTTATGATTTGTGCGACGTGGCCGTATTTCCGGCGGACATAGTCGATGATTTTTGCCCGGCCGGCCTGGCAGATATCGATATCGATATCGGGCATTTCGTTGCGCTGAGGGTCCATAAAACGCTCGAAAAGCAAATCGTATCGAACAGGGTCAACATTGCACAGGCCGAGACAGTATCCGACAAGTGTCCCTACGGCGCTGCCTCTGGCGCCGGCGGGGATGTTATTTTTGTGTGCGTAATTGCAGAAGTCCCAGACGATAAGAAAATAGCTGGCAAAACCCTTCGATTCGATTACGTCCAACTCCCTGTCGAGTCTTTTCTTTATTGTATCGGTAATTTCTCCGTAGCGCTGCTCGGCTCCCTCATAGCACAACCTGGTGAGAAACTGCTCGGCGGTTGAGCCGTCGGCAGGCTTGAAGCCGGGTGCGTGACGGGTTTTTAAGTCAAGCTCCACGTTACAGCGCTCGGCGATTAGAAGAGTATTATCGCAGGCCTGACTCCATTCGCCGCTGGTTGCTTGTTGCTCGCCGCCCGGCTCACGATTCCCAAGATTTCGCATCTGCTCAGGGCTTTTTAAATAAATATCCCTGGGATAAATCATCCTGTCAGGGCCGTCGGCATTTTTACCGGTACTTATGCAGCACAGGCAGTTGTGCGCTTCGTAGTCGTCTTCTTCTAAAAAGTGCACGTCATTGGTTGCTATCAGCGGCAGTCCCATTTTTTGGGCAATATCAATCAGGCCCCGGTTAACCTGGGCTTCGTTATCTTCTGCCGGCGGTCGTTCTGTGGAGTGCTTTTGGATTTCGATGAAGAATCTGTCCGGGCCGAATATCTTTACATAACTTTCTGCAGCGGCAAGCGCTGCTTTTTCGTCACCTTTGCTCAGCAGTGAGGCAAGCTCGCCTTTGAGACAGGCCGAGGCGGCAAGCAGGCCTTCGTTGAACTCGGCGAGAACCTCCTTGTCAATTCTCGGGCGGTAGTAAAATCCTTCAAGGTAGCCGATACTTGCCAGCTTCAGTAGATTTTGATAGCCGGTATTGTTCTCAGCTAAAAGTATCAAATGATATGCGGCATCGCTGATACGGGTTTTTTGCCTGTCGAACCTGCTGCCAGGGGCGATATATGCTTCAATGCCGAGAATCGGCTTGATGTGGGCGGCGCGGGCCTTCGTATAGAACTCGACGGCGCCGAACATATTGCCGTGGTCGGTAACGGCAACGGCGTCCATTTGCAGTTTTTTGCAACGCTTCAGCAGCTTCTCAAAGGCGATCGCACCATCGAGAAGTGAATACTGACTGTGCAGGTGAAGATGTGTAAATCCTTTATTCGGCATAGGTTAAGAAAGTAAAAAGCAAAAAGTAAAAAGTGAGCTAAAGCGAACTAAAGTTAGATAATATTCCACAACTTTAGACACTTCAAACTTCAGGCACTTTACACTTCCCTGGTGTCGATGTCAAGAAAGCTTGTTTTGTTACGCTGCAAAAGTTAAAATATTCAGAACGGTAATTACTGGAGATAGAGATTTGCTCGCAATATTTCAATATCGCTGTGCAATCTTCTTTGCCAGCCTCGTCCTCACGACGGCCTAAATGCGAACGGAAAATATTAAAGTGCTCTAAAAGATAAATGCAAACCAAGCTCAAATTCAGAACCTTAATCGAGCTTTTTAACGAGTCGGTCAGCAGGGTTAAACAGCCGGATAAAGAATACCTTGAAATCGTTAGAAAAGAGCGGGAAGAGAAACTTACCTTCGAATCGCTGAAAACAAGGGCGGAAGAGTTTGCATTATGGCTTATTCATGCCAGAGGTGTCCGGATAAAAGATAGAATAGCAATATTAGGCAAGAGTCGTGTGGACTGGGACGTGGCTCTGTGGGGGATTGTTCTGGCAGGTGCAGTGCCGGTACTGATTGACCCGGCCAGAGGAATCGAAGGGGTGAAAAACCATCTGCTTAATACGGACAGCCGTCTGATTGTTATGGCCGATGATTATCAAGACGCCCATTCCCGGCAGAGGCTCAAAGATTTTACATCCAGCAGGGGCTTAGGCCTGATTGAAATGACCGTCTATGAAAAAATCAGTTCAGATAATACCGAAACAAGCAAATTGCTAAGCAGGATTGGTGCAAAGGTTAAAGCTGCTGACACAGCGGTAATACTATGCACTTCCGGCACTACCGCTGAGCCGCGGGAAGTTGAACTAACCGGCGCCAATCTCATTGCCAATGTTCAGGGTGTTTTAGAGATGGTGAAGGTAACTGCGGAAGATAAACTTGGCCATGTTATTCCGCCGCATCACTCTTTTGGTTTTACCGTTACAAAACTGCTTGTCCTCTGGGTTGGAGCAACCAGTATCTATACCAATAAATACCGCCAAATCGCTCAGTTGATAAGAGAAAAAGATATAACTATTTTTCTGGGAGTACCTGCCCTTTTTACCGCTCTTGCTAAAAAAATTGAGCAGGAACTCGCAAGACAAAAGGAAAAAAGCCCGCCCGTCAGAGTGCTTGACCGCTACCTGCCGAAACTGGTGGGGAAAAAAATCCTCAAGAAACAGGGCTGGGGTTCGCTTCGATTTTTCCTTTCGGGGGCAGCTCCGCTTCCTGCGTGGGTGCTGGAAGTATTCTGGAGAAGGGGTTTGCCGTTGTGTGAGGGCTATGGCATTACCGAGAATTCACCGGTTTACGGCTTTAATACCGACCCGCAAAAACAAGGCTCGGTTGGCAGGGCTATTGCGACGTTGTTAATAAAAATTGTCAATGAAAAGAATCAAATCCTCCAGCCCGGTGAAAAGGGAGAGATTGTTCTCGGCGGACCCTGCATTATGAAGGGATACTACAAAAATCCGGCAGCTACCAACGAAGCTGTCCAGACAGATAAAGAAGGTGTTCGCTGGTTATACACAGGGGATTTAGGATACCTGGACAAAGACGGCTGGCTTTTTATTACCGGCAGGAAGAAGAACTTGATTGTGCTGGCCGGCGGGAAAAATGTCAATCCCGAATTAGTGGAATCTGCTCTCTCGCAGGCTGATTACGTAAAAGAGATATTAGTAGTGCCCGGCTATACGAAGAACTCGGCCGGCGTAGAGCAGGAAGCTGTTAGAGCGATTGTCCAGCCGGCCTGGGACGCAATACAGGCCGATACCAGTCTCTGCTGTTCCGATTTGGTAAAACAGCCGCAAGTTCTCAAAAATCTCGTCTGGCAGAGCATTAAAGAATGTCAGCAAAAAAGCCGGCAGTTGGCTGGTTTCGAGAAGGTATCAGCCCGTCATCTTGAAATAAAAATAGACGAATTCGAGAAAACCTCGACCGGCAAGATTAAACGACAGACTTATATCAGGCTGTGAGCGCAGAAGCCGATTTACGAGCTGCAAACCGCAAAAAACATTGTGATAACCGCTGCGGGATATTATAATACGTCTGAAAAAAATAGAGAAAAAAGTTAAAAGTGCGCTAAAAAGTTAACTAAAGTGAGCTAAAGTTAAAAGTTATTCCACAACTTTAGGCACTTTACACTTTAGGCACTGCCTTTCCTTATGATGATGGAAGTATTAAAAATAAACGGTGTTGAAAAGCAGTTCCCGGCTGGGATACCAGTAACGGTGGCTGAATTGCTGGAGCAGTTAGCTATCGAGGCGGCGACGGTGGTGGCTGAAATTGACGGTG
>CAJVYN010000144.1 GCA_913009355.1 uncultured bacterium
TATGTTCGTACTGATGGCTGTGTGCATGTTAGCTACATTTATATTTTTATTTTTTTTTTTTTATTTTTATTTTTTTCTTTTTATTTTTTTTTTTTAATGATCCGGCGACCACCGAGATCTACACTCTTTCCCTACACGACGCTCTTCCGATCTCCACGTCCATCAGGGCCTAGCATTCTTGCAATAAATACACCTTGGATCACAGTGCTAATTTGAATAAAGACATTTGCTGAATAAGTACCGGCAAAAGCTTTTAATCCAATATGCTTTTTCTTTGGCGCAGCAACATCTTTCGGCAGTATTTCAGTCGGTGGTTTTGTTAGTTCAATTGTTTTGGGATTCAGATTAGACATTGTTTTTTAGGCAATAGATGTTAGGCAATAGGTAACAGATAAAATAGGCAACAGGCAATAGGCAATGGAAAATAGTTTTGACGACTGGGATATACAGGACGAACAGGATTATCTCGTCCATCCTGTAATCCCGTCGTACTTCTTACAACACTACCATAACAGTATTCGACGGTTCGCTGTCGCCGGATTTGTTTACCGCGATGATGCGGTATTCGAGTTCCTTGCCGCGAGGCTGCTCGACGAGCGTTGCTTCGCTGATTACAGCGGTAGCAATCTCTTCCCATGGTCCTGCAGGCCGCTCTCTTCGCATTACTTTATAGGCACTTACTGTGCCGCCATCGGAAGGTTTCTTCCAATCTAAAAATACCCAGCCCTCGCCCTGTCGGGGTGCTTCGAGCAGTCTTGGCTGGCCGGGGACTGCTAATGACGTCTTTGCCTTTCTGCCTGCCCAGCCGATGAGTTTTAGCTTATCATCGTCGTAGTTGACGGTGTTCTCGGCGTAGCGGATGTCGCTCTTCATTGCATCGACCATATCCTCGAGTGCCTCGTCCTTATCGGCTGTGGTCTGTTCCGCCACTGCCTGGGCGGCGATAGCGGCGTTCTTGGCGACTGTATAGGCACTAAACAGCGTCCCCAGGTTCGCCGGCAGCACCGGCGGAGCCGGGTAAACCGCCGCATTGTCGTTCAGTCCGGTGAGCATTGCCAGTGCTAACGCCGCAATGTCTGCTTCACTAATTGGAAATCTTGCCATTGTTGTACTTCCTTTCGATTAAAAGTGTTAAACATTGATGTCCCGCCCATTGCGGAACTCATTACTTTAGTAGTCAGTAGCCAATTTCTGATTGCTAACCGCTGACATCTGATTTCTGTTTTCTGATATTTTTAACATAACCACCTATAAATACTGAACTTACCTGCGACAGAATAAACTTTATATATAACATATTAAGCTTTATTTACGGCATATTAAGCCTTATCTGCGACGACTTAAGCTTCATACGCGGCATATTACACTTGATTTACGACGGATTACCCTTCATATGCCACACATCACGCTTGATTTACGAAAGATCACGCTTCATCCGCCATATATTACCCTTCATCTGCGACAACTCACGCTTCAGAAATCAGAAGTCAGAGATCAGATTTCAGATATCAGCCTTCACTTGCCACAGATTAAGCTTCAGTTACGGCAAATCACATTTCATCTGTTACAGATTAAGCTTCAGATATCGAAGGTAAGATGTCAGGAATCAGAAATACTTTTGACAGAGCCTGCCCTGAGCGAAGCCGAATGGGATAACAGGATTAACTGGATAAATTCATAATAAAAGCAACTACACATCCAGTACATCCTGTTAATCCCGTCTAAAAAAATAATCGTTGTACTTTCCGCGTAATCCGTGCAACCTGCGGTTACTTATATCTACCGGTTAAGTCCACTGGGGTTATGACCGATATTAGTTTTAAATCCAGGGAGGGCTGGGCATTTTCGTGCCAGCCCTCCCCAAAATGTGCATCGCCGGGGATTTGGCAGGTCAGGTGAACCTCGCAAGAACCCCTGTCTGCCAGGCGATGCTGCTCCCAAAGGAGTTTGTCATAGTGTTTTTCATACACCCTCCCAGTTTTTTGCCGACCAGCCGGGCTCGAAAAGCGGTAAACTGCTATCCTCGTTTTCACTGCCGGAAATTCCGTGCTCGTCTAATAAACGGCTTAAAAATGTCATACGATGCCCCGCTGACTCTAATGAGCCATTGATTTTAACGGCTATTTCCAATTGGAACTTAGAGCCGTTGTTTTCCTGGCGGCTGAGAGGAATGATTGTTTTCAGAATATCTGCTGAATCGGGCTTATAATTGGGATTTCGCCATACAATAGTCTCGCTTGTGCCATTGTGGTCCTTGCTCTCTATGGACAGCCAGACATAATCCATTTTCTCAGCTATCATGCACACCGCCTGCCACCATTCCTGTTGCGACTTCGCCTGGCGGACATGGAGCTGGGTATTTTCAAAATCCCGCTTATACTGGCTTACCTTAGTACTGTGGGCAAGATTCTCTTTTAACCGGGCCAGTGTTTCACGCAGCCGCACAGAGCCAACTATTCGAAAGACCAGTGCCAGCAGCAGCAATAGGCACGCAAACAGCACGATTGTTGTCGTGTTTCGAGTGATCATCATGAACATCCCAAAGCCAACCGCTATTAGCGTAACCATGTAAATGAATATGACCACCTGCCGCTGACCAAGGCCAATATCCATAAGACGGTGGTGAATGTGGCTGCGGTCAGGGGCAAATAGAGACCTGCGTTCAAGGACACGGCGGAGCATAGAAAAGAACGTATCGAAAATAGGCACACCCAACGCCAATATAGGCAGACCCAGCCCTACAATCGTAGTGGACTTGCTGGCACACACCACGCTTGCCCCTGCGAGCATAAAACCGAGGAAGAGACTGCCGCAATCACCCATAAAGATTTTAGCAGGATTGAAATTGAAAAACAAAAATCCCGTAAGGCTGCCGAGAAACGCCAGCATAATAACGCTCATTACCACCTGCCCGGAGTGTATCGCCAGCACCGCGATAACACCGCAGGCAATTGCTGATATCCCTGCGGCAAGGCCATCCAGACCATCTATCAAATTAACTGCATTAGTAATCCCGACAATCCAGAAAATGGTAATAGGCCATGAAAGAAGACCAAACTCAACTGTGTACCAGTCGCCTAATGCAAAGGAAGAGATTTGAATACCACAAGAACAAAGCACCACAGCCGCCAGTATCTGGACCAAAAGCTTTGTCCTCGCCCGCAGACCAATGATATCGTCAAGCAGCCCTGTTATAAACATAACGATGCTTGTTGCCAGCAAGGCAATCACCTGCAGCCGAACATTACGGAAAGCTAAACCAACACCATTGTTCAGAAAAAGCGCCGCTAATATTAAGACTAATGCAGACAGAACTATCACCACACCGCCGATTCTGGGGACCGGCCGGTTATGTACCTTACGAATCCCGGTTGCATCAAGCAGTGCAAACTTTCGGCCAAGGCGTATAACTATCGGCGTAATTATCACCGAAAGCAACATAGAAAATAAATATACAACTGCGTAGGTTTTCATGGTAATTCAGGCATTAGGCAAGAGGCAGAAGGCATTAGTGTCTGTTGCCTAATGCCCGTTTTCAAACCGGTTCGAGAAGGTCGGCGTCAATCTCCATTACGGTTCCCCGACCGAGAATATCAACTTCTAAAACAAAACGGACCTTTTGTGTTCGTTTGATAACTATTCCTTCCATACCTTTCAGGCTTCCTCCTGTTATCCTGAAGCACTGACCAACCACCGCGAAAGGATATGGATCGAGCTGGACTTTGGCAGCAAGGGCCTTTTCTATCGCTGCCAATTCCTTGATAATAGTTTGTTGATCTCTAACTTCTATGGTTTGACAAAGCCGGTTGGTAGTCATAGCATTATAACGATCCGCATCACTACCACAAAAAAAGACGTACGAGCTAAAAAGCGGCAGCAGAACAGACTGCTTCTTGCCGTTATAAATCCTTGTTCGCTCAACCATCGGCAGAAAATATCCAATGTCCCGTCGGTGGAGATCCCAGACAAAGGCCTTTTCATTCCTTGCCCTGGTGTGCGCAACCCACCACCTTCCCGAAAGCTCGGTCAGCGATTCGACACATGGTGATAGAATCGACGGATTGTCGGAAAGTTTCATCATTTTATTTTCACCAAACTGCTTGCTATGCGCGTACCCTGTCCCCGTCGTCTATCCAACGAGAATTTTGGGACAGCTCCTCCTGTTGAACTGTTGCCAATCGGTCTTCCGCTTTTATTAAACGTTAATACGTATCATCCTTCTCGCTAATCGCGCCGGGAAGTACGCTTAAATCCTCAATCAGTTTCTTGGCTGCCTTCATTCCCGGTTCAAGACGAAGGCTGACCCGTGCCGCACGGATGGCCTCACTAATCTGTCCGGTCTCAGCAAGTGCCCGAGCAAGGCCAAGATGCCAGCCTGCCTTGCCATAATCCAGTTTGAGGGCACGTCTGTAGTAATTTACAGCACTCTTGTAATCTTCTTTCTTCCAGCAAAACCTCGCCATCGATGCTAAAACCCACGGCGGTGCATCCGCCTGGTCGCATTTTTCCTTAAGTAAGGTCTCGGCTTGCGATCTGGCCGCATCAGCTAATTCATTGTATTGGTCTTTGTCGTATAACTCGTTAGCCACACGGTTAAGCCAACCGATATTATCCCCGGCCAAAGCTACCGCCATGTCGGGTCTTTCCACCTGGTTGATGTAAACATCGATTATATCCGGCATCAAAGCCGGGTTTAGTTTTACCGCCCTGGTAAACTTTTCCAGCGAGGCTTGGATTTGTCCCTCGTGAGCGTCCATAAGTCCGGCAGTAAAACACACGGTAGCATCATAAGGAGCCAGGGCATATCCTTTGCGAATATGGTCGATACCAATTGGGCGGTCCAATATGAACTTTTCTATCTGCCCGACGAAACAATACGTCGCACCAAAAGTTGGACAGAGGATCCTCGCTTGATTCAACTCACTAACAATTCTTTCTGCGGCTTTCAGCGAAGAATCGGTAAGAACAATCCGGCCTGTATTAGGATCAGTTACCCGACTGATTGAACGCCAGCGGTACACATTAAGCCAGTGACGATATTTAATATCAAGCGGCTGATAAGAAGCCGCCTCCTGCGCATAATTAAGCAGACTGGCATAATCACTGTTTGTGCCAAGCCAGTCGTTCTTACGCAGTCTTTGTTCGATACTGATCGCCTTTTTCCAACTGGCTTCAGCTCGCCTGGCATTATCGGCACCGACAAAAACCCACACAGATACGACGGTAACCACTATGAGTGCTGTTATTTTAACTGCCTTTGTTGAGCTTAGTTTTAGGAGTAGTGACTTCCCACTGTCTATTTTTCCAGTTCTTCCAAGGCTGACGAGCAGTCCACAAAAAACAGCAGACAGAAAAGCGTTGGCTGGGATATGCTGACCAAAATCACTGAAGCTGTGAATCATAATAGCCAGCAGCCCGAAACCAAGGCCAAAGGCAGCCGACCTGATAGGGGGATGGAGTTTTCGTACACTGCGGGCGTAACTAAACCATACAATTATGCCAAAGACAACAAGAACTGACAGCCCGATAATTCCTGTTTCCTCCGCTGCCTGAGCATATTCATTTTCTGCATAAGCAGCCAGAGCGCTGATTGTTGAGCGGTCAAACATCGGGTAAACTACTTCGTGACTGCCCAACCCTGTCCCAAGTATCGGAAACTTCGTCCAGGCCACGGCTATATCTTTTACAATCCGCCATCTGTCCCCGTAATGCTGCTCATACTGCAACGTAGCAAGACGATCGCAGACCGCGTCAAAACTTATATACAGGACACAGATGAAGGCGCCCAGAGCCATCAGGGCTATAATCCACCCGCGGTTTTTCAAGGCCCGTTTCGATGCCAGCAGAACTGTAGTGAAACTTGCCGCAATCAGCAGCGAAACCATTCCGCCCCGTGTAAGTGAAACAAAAATGAGATCGGAAGAGCACACGTCTGAACTCCAGTCACATTCCTTTATCTCGTATGCCGTCTTCTGCTTGAAAAAAAAAAAAACAAAATAAAAAAACAAAAGAAGATCAGCAAGGCGGTATATTAGATCATCTGGAAGTATA
>CAJVYN010000145.1 GCA_913009355.1 uncultured bacterium
CGAAAGCGGCGGCGATGTCGAAACCATATATTCTAAAGCCCGGATATATTAAAACAGCCGAGCCCAAATTACCAACTCCAACCAGAGCCGCCTTGTGGCCAACGTCAAGTTTAAGGATTTTATTGATTTGCTTTATGAGCTTTTCGATACTATAGCCTACGCCGCGTGTCCCGAAACCGCCAAAATATGAAAAATCCTTTCTTATCTGCCAGGAATTAACACCGAGGAAATCAGCTAACTTTCGGCTGGATATGTTCTGCTGTCCCTGTTCGGCTAAAAACAGCAGTCCCCTGAGGTAAATAGGCAGCCGCCGAACAGTCTCATCTGAAATTCTGTAATATCTCATAGCTTATCGTTGCTTGGTGCTTGAGTTCACATTCACAAACTATTTAGAGTATAGCTCAATTATTATATCCGTCAAGAAAATTCGCTTTGTTTATGCAATAAAATCCTTTTGCTTAATTACTTTATAGACAGGAGGTTACCTTGCATATCCAGGAAAGGTGTAAAAAAAAAATAAAGATTTTTGTCAATTTAATGAACAGGAAATAGCTGAGAGTATCTGGTTATGCGCGTCGGTCAGCATTTTACTGATATGCTGTACAAAGTTTGAAGAAGGAAACGTGCACAGTACGCCGCTATACACTCACCTCACAACTTTCGGCGGCATATGCAGGCTCATCCCGAACGTATCTTCCCAGGCCTCTTTCAAAACTTCTGATGCTGTTGGATGTGGGAAGCTGACCTCTGTGAACCTCTCCGTGCTTCCGATAAGGAACCTCGCAGCGGCAGCAAGTTCCGTTACCGCCGCTCCGACCATTGCAACCCCCAGAACCTTCTCGCCGTCTTTTTCACGCACAACCCTTACCTCGCCGACAGTTTCATTATGCCCGACACTTCTACCGTTGGCCTTGAAGAACGCTCTTCCGACCGCTACATCAATTCCCTGCTGCCTGCATACATTTTCGGTCTTACCGACCGATGCAATTTCCGGAAACGTATAGACCGCCCGCGGAATCAGCGAATAATCGCCCATCTTCGCATTACCACCGGCCACATTATCCGCCGCTACTTCTGCTTCGGCAAATGCTCCGTGAGCCAGATAAGTCGTCCCGACCACATCGCCAATCGCATATACTCCGCTGAGGTTTGTTTCCAGTTTCTCATTAACCGCAATTGCTGCGCCATTCATTTCCAGCCCCAGGCCATTAATCGTCTCCTTATCACAAACGGCCTTGCGTCCGACCGAGACGAGAACTTTTTCGGCCTCGATAATCTGTGCGCTATCGAGAACAACTTTCGCCGTCCCTGCCGACGTATCAACCGAAGCAACCTTCTGACCTGTCAGTACATCAATCCCCAGCTTTCCCAATTCACGCTCCAGCATCCGGCCGACCCAGTTATCTTCTTTTGGCAGCAGCGTCTCCGTCATTTCGACGATGGTCACCTTCGTGCCTACCGCAGCGTAAACACAGGCCAACTCGCAACCTGTTACGCCGCCGCCGATAATGACCATCGACTGCGGAATCGCTTCCAGCCCCAGGGCCTCTTTACTGCTCAACACAATATTGCCGTCAAAAGCAAAAGCTCCAATCTCGATTGGTTCCGAGCCGGTAGCAAGAATTATGTTCTTTGCCGTAAGCTCCATTGCGTTGTTTTCCGACTCGACCCTTACCTGCTTTGGCGTTGTTACAATACCTTTGCCCCGGAATATCTTCACCTTTTGGCTCTGAATCAAGCCCGCCAGTCCCTTGCGAAAGCCGGCCACTATCGAATCCTTCCGTTCCTGTATCTTCGCCCAGTTCGGCGAGGCGGAAGCTATATCCACCCCCATAATGCTGCTATGCCTGGCCATCAGCAAAATATGTGCAGAGCCTAAAAGGGCCTTCGATGGAATGCACCCGCAGTTCAGACATGTCCCCCCGATATAGCTCTTTTCGACCACCGCAACCGATGCACCCTTCTGTGCACACCTTATAGCCGCAGAATATCCACCGGGCCCGCTGCCAATAACCACAACGTCAAAACTTTCTGCCATTTTCCAAACTCCTCAAATTCCGTTTCTCTTTCCGAATGCAAAAATGCAGTATATCCGAAACATCCTCACAACTCCAGTCGCTGTTGTTTGGGTTGTTTGTCGGCCTTATGTATGTTATATTCGTCGTGCATTGTGTCCCAGAGTCGCGGGCCACGAGAGACGAGCTGCAAACTGAAGGGATTACACGGTATGGATTTTTGCATTGAAGACACTCGAAAGAAACCTGTTCCGAAGTTGGAAGAGCTTATAAAAGATGGGGTTATTACTCTTGAATATGCAGCCGACTGGCTTCGGACCATTTATGAGATTCGCTTTTTCGAGGAGAAAGTTTTTGAGCTTTTAGGCCGGAATATTATCAAAGGCGCCTCACACCTTTACGCCGGCGAGGAAGCCGTAGCGGTTGGTGCGATTGCCGCAATTGAAAAAGGCGATGTAATCGGCTCAACACACAGGGGCCACGGTCATTGCGGTGCCATCGGCAACAAATATGCCGACAACGAGGATAACCGCCAGAATCACTGGAATCAGATGATGGCTGAGCTGATGGGCAGAGAGACCGGATACTGCAAAGGCAGAGGCGGCTCGATGCACATAGCCGAGGTGGACAAATGTAACAATCTCGGCTCAACGGGTATTGTTGGCGGCAATCAGCCGCCGGCTGTCGGGGCGGCTTTGGCGGAAAAATACAAAAAAAGCGGCAGGGTGGTGCTTTCGTTCTTTGGAGATGGCTCCACCAATACAGGCACTTTTCACGAGTCGATGAATATGGCCTCGGCAATGCATCTGCCTCTGATTGTCGTAATAGAAAACAATCTTTACGGAATGAGTGTGCCGTTCTCCGGCAGCCAGATCGCCGGTACCGTAAGGGCCAGCAACGTTGACGATGCTGCACAAAAGGCTGCTGCCTACAATGTTCCGGCTGTGATTGTCGATGGCCAGGATGTAGTTGCGGTCTTTCTTGCGGTTCGCTGCGCAGTCAAAACAGCCAGGGAAAATATGCAAATGACGATGATTGAAGCCAAGACCTACCGTTGGTATGGCCACAGTCGGAGTGACCCGCGTGCCTACCGCACCAAGGCAGAGGAAAAGGCCTGGCATCAGCGCGACCCCATTACCGTCTTGAGCGAAAAACTGCTCACAGAATCGCTCTGCACGCAGGAACAATTGGACCAGATAAAAGATAAAGCATTTAACACTATTGAAGCGGCGACCAAATTCGGACTGGACAGCCCCTGGCCGAGGCCTGCGGATTTAGCCAGGGATGTGTATGTTGACCAGACGTATCCGGCAAGCGTAGTTGAAGCTGACAAAACCGCCGGCGCAAAGGTAACAGAGGCCACAAAAGCTTTTAATGCCGCTTTGGCTGCATCAACAGCCAAAACCAGGAAAGAGGCCACCGAGCGGGCTAAGACACAGATAAAATCAGAGTTCGGTATGGATGTTTGCACGATTGGCCAAGCCGTTGCCGCCGCCCAGGCTGAGGAGATGAGAAGAGATGAAAATGTTATAGTGATGGGCGAAGATGTCGGCCTTTACGGCGGGGCTTATCAGGCGACTCGCGGCCTGTTAGCTGAATTCGGTACGGACAGGGTCATTGATACCGCCATATCCGAAGCAGCGATTACAGGTGCCGCTGTCGGTGCGGCTTTGCGGGGTCTTCGGCCGGTCGCCGAGATTATGTATGTCGATTTTGTTACGATAGCGATGGACCAGCTTGTTCACGTCGGTGCTTATAACCGCTATATGTTCGGCGGCAAAGCTAAGGTGCCGATGGTACTGCGTACCGAAGGCGGACTCGGCAGATGTATCGCCGCTCACCACTCAGAGTCGCTGGAGGCATGGCTCATGCACACGCCCGGCCTGTATGTGGTAATGCCCTCGACGCCTTATGACGCAAAGGGCCTGCTCAAGGCCGCTATCCGCAGTAACAATCCGGTAGTTTTTATCGAACATAAGGCAACCTACGGCCAATTTGGTGCGATGCCCGATAGCGATTATATCATCCCGCTCGGCGTAGCGGATATCAAAAGGAAAGGCAAAGACGTTACTATCGTCAGCTACAGTAGGATGGCGATGTGGTCGCTGGAGGCCGCCGGCATTCTGGCTGAGCGGCACGGCATCGATGCCGAGGTAATCGACTTGCGAACGCTAAAGCCGATGGATATAACTATGGTAGCCGAATCGGTTCGCAGGACAGGCCGACTCGTAACCGTCAGCGAGGGTTTTGGTATCTGCGGAGCAGGCAGAGAGATAGCAGGGGCGTTTATGGAATACAAGTTTAGCGACGGCACTTGCGGCTTCGATTATCTTGATGCGGCGCCGGTCAATCTGGCGGCAGCCGATGTGCCGCCGCCGATGAGTGAGCCGCTGGAGTTGGCAAGTATCCCCAGCATCGAAAATATCGTCGAAGCTGTTAAGGCAATAGTATAACTAATGCTCTGTTACTGCTCAATCGAGGAGTTGTCATTGCGAGGCCTGCGGAGCAGGCCGTGGCAATCTCAACCGTTAGATTTGAGATTGCTTCGCTCGCAATAGCAGTCCGTCAAAGTACAAGTAACAGAGCACTAATACGAAATACGAATTAATAAGGATTGTATAAATGCCAAGAGAAGTAAGATTACCACAGCTTGGCCAGACAATGGAAGAAGGAACCATTGTTGGCTGGATGGTCAAGGTCGGTGATGAGGTCAAAAAAGGCGATTGTATCTTTGAGGTGGAGACTGATAAGGCTACCCTTGAGGTCGAATCGCCCGCTGACGGCTTTGTAAAGTGCATTCTTGCTGAGATTGGCCAGACAGTGCCCGTAAGCGAGCCGATTTTAGTTCTCGGCGAAAGGGGCGAAGAAGTCCCGCAGAGTTTTCTCGATTCGCTGAAGAGCGGTACAGCCGCGGCCCCTGTTGCCAAAGCGGCCCCAGCCCCTGAGCAGGCCAAACCAGAACCGCAGCCAGCCGAACCGGCAGATAGAGTAAAAGTATCACCGCGTGCAAAAAAGCTTGCCGGCCGGCTTGGCGTAAATCTGGCAACTGTTACCGGCACCGGCCCTGCCGGCAGAATCACCGAGCAGGATGTAAAAAAAGCTGCTGACTTTCAACCACCCGCGCAGCCGGCACCTGCACCGGAGGTCAAACTCGGAGCAACCATACCGGTAAACAGACTGCAGAAAATAACTGCAGAGAGAATGCTGCAGTCAAAGCGCCAAATACCCTGCTTCTATCTAACCGTTAAAGTCGATGTTACCGATATTGTCGAATTGCGAACCAGATTAAACAAAACCGGCGATGTGAAAATCTCCTACAATGATTTTATTATGCGAGCGATTGCAATTGGTATGGAGAAGTTTGCGATTATGACCGGCCAGTTAGCTGGCGACACCATCCAGTTGGCAGACAGCATCAACGTTGGCCTGGCGGTCTCTGTGCCGGATGGTCTGGTTGCACCGGTTGTCGTGGATGTGAACAAAAAGGATGTCATCCGGATAGCACGTGACAGCAAGGCCTTGATTGAAAAGGCTCGGAACAACAAACTGGAACTTACTGATTTGGAAGGCGGCTGCATCACCGTAAGCAACCTTGGCGCTTTTGGGATAGAGTCATTTATTCCGATAGTTATTCCCGGCCAGTGCAGCATACTCGGCGTCGGCCGGATAACCGATACCTGTGTGCCGGACAATGGCGGTTTTACGGTGCGCAAGTTAATGAGTATGACTCTCTCGGTGGACCACAAGGTTGCCAACGGCGCATACGCAGCCCAATTCCTGGATTACGTCAAAAATTTACTGGAAGATACATCCACATTCGAATAATCAGACAAGGTACTCAAACTGACCGATTTACGGCCCAAAATTGGTATGACTCATATCGTATTGTGTCGTGCGTATATCGTATTGTGTAAAGTCATCCCGACTTTGTTGGGATTCCGCAATTTTGATTTTTAATCTTTGATTTTTGATTTCTCAAACTGGCCATCGGTCAGTTTGAGTAAGGTACTTTCTACTCTCTATGACT
>CAJVYN010000146.1 GCA_913009355.1 uncultured bacterium
TATGTTGTTCTTTATTTTTTTTTTTTTTTTTTTTAATGATACGGCGCCCACCGAGATCTACCCTCTTTCCCTACACGACGCTCTTCCGATCTAGTTCTCTGACCTTAACTAACGGTGCAACGTTTTCTTGTTCTGTGCGCTGCGGCGGTTTTCGTAACTTGACCAGAACGAATGTAAGTAATACCCCCACCAAACATATACCTACGGCAAGTCGCATTTGCAATCGGCCTGAAGAATTTTTCCTGGCTGTATTGGCTATTGCCGTTAACGCACCTGTTATTGTTTGCTTTTTAATCATATGAATAATCCTGTTCTTATTCAACTTGCGTTTCTTCTGACCAGTCACCGCCCAAAGCCAGGAAAAGATTTATTCGCGTTGTCCATATCTGTCCCTTGAGAACGGCCAACTCATCTTCAGCGATTCTGCGCCGCCTTTCTGTATCGAGCAGCGTCAGGATACCTTCAACGCCGCGTTGATATCGCTGCCGTGAGAGGTTCTCTGCGGCACGTACTTCGGTAAGTCGAAGTTTGACGTATTCGAGTTGGCTTTGCAGTAACTGCTCACTTACCAGTGCATCTTCAACTTCCTTCAGAGCGGTCAAGACCGTGCCGGCATAATTCGCTGCCAGTTCAGCATAGCGTGCTTTGGCTGCGTCGATTTGTGCACGGAGTTGTCCGCCCTTGAAGATGGGCTGGGCAAGACTGAAAACCGCCGAATAAATCTCCGCCTCCGGTATCCAGATATCACGCCATCTGTCAGCGCTTCTGCCGTAATTAGCCGTCAACGTCAAATCCGGATACAGTTGCGCTATACTGACACCAACCCGTTCGTTAGATGCCATCAGGGCCAGCTCAGCGGTTCTGACATCCGGCCGCCGGTCCAGCAGCGAAGCGGGCAGCCCAACCGGAACAGGGTCTAAATCAGGCAAATCCGCCAATGTCTCAGGTAATTTCTGCGATGAGCCGGGCCGACGGGCCAGCAGCACATCGAGCGCATGATGAGCCGTTATAAGAGCTAATTCAATGTTCGGCTCAACAGCTTTCGACGCTGCCAGGTTCTCCCGTGCCATCCTTACATCGACCGGCCCTATAAGACCATGGCTGTATCGACGTTCCACAATATCGAGGGTACGCTGCCGGCTTTGCGTATTTGCCCGTGCTAAAGCCAGCCGCTGCTGAATGGTTGCGATATCCACTCTTGATTTAATAACAGTAGCAATCAGCGAATTAACCAGGGCCTGCTTATTTGATTGTGCAGCCAGCATCTCAGCCCAGGCCGCCCGTTCTGAATGTTTGAGCTTTCCGAAAAGGTCAAGCACATAAGCCACGGAAATATCCTGTGAAAAGGTTGTGGTCAGGCTGTTGAATCTGCCGCCGTCGAAGTTAAAGGACCTCTTGCTTCTGTCGCGCCAGAGGTTGTACGAAACTTGCGGCCATCGCCTGCCGGTATTCTCGGCAAGAATAGCTTTGGCCTGGAGCAGCCTCGCAGCACCGGCCTTGAGTTCATAGTTATTTGCCAGGGCCTGGCGCACCAGCACAGTGGTGGTAGGGTCGCCGAATTGCTGCCACCATTTATCAATATCAGCAAGGTCATTCACGTCCTGACTGTGTTTCCCGGCAGCAAAGTAACTGTCGGGAGTATCTGCTGCGGTTTTTGGTCTCGAGTAGTCCGGCCCGGCCATACAGCCGGTAAATGCTATACTTATAGTCACTATTATTCCAAGGTAACCAATTTTAATCGGTGCTGTTCTTTGCATTGACTTTCCCTTTGGCTGCCGCCCGAATTCCCGCAGCGGAAAATGCGACTATATGTTCTAAGGTTTTTGTAAGGTCAAATACCGGCGGTTCAATATCACCGTCATTTCGAGCAAATATTCTCTGTACCTGTATTACATGTATTAGTTGTGCAACGACCGAATTTATGCACAGCACAGCCTTCTTGCGATCCAAACCCGGACATACCCGACTCAGGGCCTGCTGCAGAACAGTTCGAATGGGCAAAATCATTTTCTCAAAGAACAAACCGGCTGGCAGCTGTGGGCTGACCATTTCATGAGACATAAGTTTCATAAATCGCAGTCCACTGCTTTTATCCATGAGCGGTTCGATAAACGCCGTTGCAAATGCGTCAAGCAACTCCTCAAGGGTGATATTGCCTCCACTTTCAGACATCACTTTGTTAATTCCCGCAATGCGGACATCGCGAAGTGCAATAAGATGACGGTTGAAAACTTCAAGATAAAGTTTGTCTTTTCCGCCGAAATAATAGTTTATAGCTGCAATATTGCAGTGCCCTTCTCTGGTTATGTCGCGAACGGATGTGCAGGCAAAGCCCTTCTCGGCGAAGAGCTTTTCAGCAGTATCAAGAAGTCGCTTACGAACATTATCGCCAGGATTTTTTGACTCTTTATTCTGGTTCTGACTCATCATACACACCTAAATAATGGTAATAAAAAAACAAAACAATCGCTTCAAACAATAGTATAAAACAGTCGTTTAGATTTGTCAAGAAAATTCCCATCTCTTTCACCGGAAGGGGGGATTATATGGTTTTATATTGACGGCCCTGAAAAATGAGAGTAAAATACTCAGTTTACATGGGAGGGATCGCACAAACCATGAATAGTTGTTTATTTTTTATCTTAATATTCCCTAATTGAAAGTTTGTTATGTATTCAGATTATATTCGTAATGTAGCTATAATCGCCCATGTCGATCATGGCAAAACAACGCTCGTAGACCAGCTTCTCTACCAGTCCGGCATGTTCAGAACCGAAGATCTCGATAAATTAGCCGGCGGCCAGCACAATTTGATAATGGATTCAAACCCCCTCGAAAAAGAACGCGGCATAACAATCCTAAGCAAAAACTGCGCTATCAACTATACCGACTCAAAAGGCGATGAATATAAGATCAATCTGATCGACACTCCAGGCCATGCCGATTTTGGCGGCGAGGTCGAACGAGTCTTAAAAATGGCAGATGGCGTACTGCTCCTGGTAGATGCATTTGAAGGCCCAATGCCGCAAACAAGATTTGTATTGACCAAAGCCCTCGAACACAAACTAAAACCAGTAGTAGTCATAAACAAAGTTGACCGCGAAAACAGCAGGCCGGACGATGTCGTTAATGAAGTATTCGATCTGCTCGTATCACTCGGCGCAGATGATGAGACTCTCGATTTTCCACTTGTTTACGCATCAGCCAAAGAGGGCTGGGCGACAACAGATATGGCTGATAAAACCAATAATGTCCAGGTGATATTCGATGCGATAATAAACAATATCCCAGCGCCGGCAGTTGACCAGGACGCACCGTTGCAAATGCTGGTAACAAACCAGGAGTATTCGGAGTATGTTGGACGAATAGCAATCGGCAAGGTTTTCGCGGGAATAATAACCGAAGGTCAGCCGGTTACAGTAATTGACGCCGACGGTTTGCATACCCAGCAAAATGTTATGCACATCCATCAGTTTTTCGGCCTTGGCCGAAAACAGGTCTCAAGCGTTCGGGCAGGTGATATCTGTGCGATATCCGGGCTTGACCCGGTGGAGATAGGTAACACTATTGCCTGTGCGGATAAGCCTTCGCAACTTGCGGTAATTCCAGTTGATGAGCCGACAATGGCTATGACATTTAGAATTAATGACGGCCCTTTCGCAGGAAAAGATGGAAAATACATAACCAGCAGGCAAATTGGAGATAGACTCCAAAAAGAACTGCATAAAAACGTTGCATTAAGGGTAGAGCAGGGCCAACGGGCTGAAGAATTCAATGTTTCAGGCAGAGGTTTGATGCATCTTGGAATCCTGCTGGAGACTATGCGGCGGGAAGGTTATGAGATTTGTGTCGGTAAGCCGAACGTAATTTTGAAAACAGTTGAAGGCAGACGTTATGAGCCGATAGAAACGCTTGTAGTGGATTGCCCATTGGGTTGCCAAAATTCTGTGATGAGTATTCTGGGCGATCGGCGAAGTGAAATAGTTAAAATGGATGCCAAAAGCGGAGCCGGCGATTTTGTTCATATGGAATTTTTGATACCGTCGCGTGGTTTGTTCGGCCTTAATGCAAGGATGATGAACGCAACCGCCGGCAGAGCGATTATGCATCATACGTTCGAAAGATATGAGCCGATGCGTGGTGCGATACCTCAGCGTAAGGCAGGGGTTATGATAGCGACCACTACCGGAGGAGTGACCGCTTATGCACTCGATGCATTGTACGATAGAGGTGTTTTCTTTGTTGAGCCGAGCGAACAGGTATATGAAGGACAGGTGGTAGGAGAACACTGTAAGGAAAAAGATATACCTGTAAACGTGGTTAAAGGTAAACAGCTTACGAACGTTCGGGCATCGGGCAAAGATGATTCAGCTAAAGTCAGGCCCGCCAGGAAGATGTCGCTTGAGGCAACGATGGAATATATTCAAGCCGACGAGCTTGTCGAGATTTGCCCTAATTCAATTAGAATCCGCAAAAAGCTGTTGAAAGAAACCGATAGAAAGCGCCAAAGACGCAAAACCGGACTGTAAGAATATATAATTTTCCTCTGCCATCAATACTTGAAATACTCCACCGTGGAAAGAACACAGGGCAATGGAGACAGCCTATAGCAAACACATTTGGTTCCCAACAAGGCAAATCCAGGTCTACTTAATTTGTGACTTGGCAATTTCAATCACCTCAAAATGAAAATCGCCGCGAGGGATTGTCACTGAGGCCCTTTCTCCTACCGAGAGCCCAAGAATGGCAGCTCCTACCGGTGAGTGAATTGAAATACTTCCCATATCATAATCAGCATCATTAGGGCCCAGTAATTGATAGGTTACCTTCTCTTGAGTATTCTGGTCCAACAAAGTTACAACTGTGCCGAACAGGGCCCGATCACATTGAACTGTCGTGCAATCAACTATTTCTGACCGGTTTATATTCATCCTTAATTCACCGAGACGCCCGTCGATAAAGCCCAGTTCCTGGCGACCGTAAACATACGCACCGTTTTCCTTTAGATCGCCCTCTTCACGAGCTTCAGCAACCCTTTTACTAATTTCAGCTCTTTTTTTCTCAAGCTGGCTCAATTCCTCATTGAGCTTATTGAAACCTGTTTGTGAGATTTGCACAAAATCACATATCATCATATATCTCCATGTATCAAATAGTTTATTTTGCAATTATTATGAATTTGCGGGATTAATTCAAGGTATTTCCTTTGACGGCAAGCAAGAGCTTGTTGAGATTTGCCCTAATTCAATTAGAATCCGTAAAAGGCTGTTGAAAGAAACCGACCGCCGTCGCCAGGCCCGCAAGCTCCCTCAGTAAGACAACACGAAAAAAATCCGCCACAAAAGACACATTAATTATCCAGGGCAATATCGGACTGAGAAAAGAGAATTAAAATTATCCAGAATTGTAAAAAAACAGGGAAATTTAACTATAGATTTCACGGATTATATAGATTTTTGGGTTAAAAATGGGGGTGATGGGGTTGGTTTGGATGGCTTGGGCGAAATGGGCAAGGCGGAAACGATTGAAAACGAGCGAAAATATTCGAAAATGTGCGAAAAATGAGTTGAAATGTGCAAAAAAGTGAGCCGTTTTGAGTAAAAAATGTAAAAATGGGGGCATTTTTAGTTCGTAGTTCATAGTTCATTGCTGGTAGTTCAATGCTTGATGTTCGCATCTCGGAAAAACCAAAAATTAAAAATCAAAATGAAAAACAAAAGACTCTGCCACAGAGGGCACCAAGATAAAAGAGAATTCAGAAGTCAGGAGACAGAAGTCAGAAGAGGGACAGAGGCACAAAAAAAGTTAGCGGATAGAAGGAAGCTTAAAAGTTAAAGTGGAAAGCGTAAAGCCAAAGTTGAAAAGTTAAAATTGGTTTGATAAAGAGTGCGGGGGTGAGTAGCATGATAGTCACTAGTATTTAGTGAATAGTGTTTAGTTGAAAGAAATATGGCCGGACAACTTTAAAGATCGGAAGAGCACACGTCTGAACTCCAGTCACATTCCTTTATCTCGTATGCCGTCTTCTGCTTGAAAAAAAA
>CAJVYN010000147.1 GCA_913009355.1 uncultured bacterium
CGAAATATTTGTATGCATATCGACCTCCCTGTCTTAATTGTTTGTCCAATAAAGACATCGGCGGGTCGATATGTTTTTGTTTATAAACCATTGAAATTAATCACCTAAAAAGTGCGAAAGTTAACTTAAAGAGCAACGAACAAAAAAAAGAGCGTTGAACCAAGCACTGCTCATAAACACCCACGCCAATGGGTTTCACATAACAGCACAAGGCCAACGCTCCGCTTGTGCTATTACTTCTCCGTGAATCCACGAACCCCGAAGGGGCCATGCTGGCGTTTTGTCTGCGAAACAGTAATTCGCACTCACATTTTCATTTTATAGTAATCTTGGTTTTATCAATTACTGATTAAACCGTCTGTTAGCTCAACTAACGCTCCCTAAAAAAGGCTCAGTTTTTACAGTTCCCAAATCAAAAAAAAAAGAGTGCCGAGCCTTGCTTGCTCACAGACACCCACGCCAATGGGCTTCACGGAACGAAGCTTAGCCGACATTCTTAAATTACTACTATGTATATACTGTAGTGACGGTTTAGGCAACCTGCTCCGTTAACTTAAGAGTCTCCAAAGAGGCTCAATTGGCGTTTTGTCTGTGAACAGATAGTTAAAACTATACACTTAATTATTTAATTGTCTGGTACTTGATTGAACTTACCCCACTTTCAAAATATTCTGGCTCTACAAAAAGTCATCTGCCAACTTGTTCGTCAGTTTTTCACTGCGGGTTAATTTCGGAAAGTACCGGATTTGGTGTCAGGTGGATGACAAAAAAAACTTAAATGCGGAATATATAAGAAAAAAACGCAAACACGACAAGAAATTCTAAAGTGTTGGCAGGAATCTATCGAAAAGAGAAGCGATGGGCGTTGTTAATACAATTTCAACTAAATAGTGGGTGACAAGTAGTGGGGAAAATCTTATGGCTAAATCACTAATGATTGTAGATGATTCGGCGACGATGAGAAAAATCATAATGCGGACAGTGCGGATGTCAGGTCTTGACATCGACCGAACCGAAGAAGCCGGCAATGGCATCGAAGCCCTTGAGAAACTCGACGCTGCTCCTGTGGATATTATGCTATGCGATATCAATATGCCCGAAATGAGCGGGGTGGAGCTGGTCAAGAAGGTACGTGAACTGCCCAGCAGTGTGGACACAAAAATTATAATGGTATCGACCGAAAGCTCTCAGGAGCTTATCGACGACGTGATCGCTGACGGAGCTAACGGCTACATAACCAAGCCGTTCACTCCTGAGAAATTCCAGGAGAAGTTGTCTCCGTTTATGAACTGAGATGGCAATCGTTAGCCATCAGGCAAAATTTTAAGTTAAAGTAAGGGTTTAATAATGGTTGATGAAGTGTGTCTTAACGATGCGTTATTGGCGGGTGCAAAAGAAGTTTTTGAAACAATGATTTTTATGGACATTGAAGAATCTTCCGAGCCGGACCGTCAAGTAGAAGGCGACGCCCTGTTAGGCTCAATTACCTTCAAAGGAAATCTCGAGGGATGCCTGACCATTTGCTGCGGTGTGCTCTGTGCCAAAACCATTGCGGTAAATATGCTCGGGATGGATTCGGGCGAAGAACTCAGCAAAGAGGAAACACATGACGCTATCGGTGAAGTAACCAATATGGTTATGGGCAGTGTAAAATCACGGGTACAGGACAGTGTTGGCGATCTTGAAGTTTCAATACCATCGGTGGTCAGTGGCCGTGGGCTTGATAGTAGTTTAGGTGATGGAACAACCAAGATTTTAGTCAAAGTCGGTATTGAAGATGAATATATTGCTGAGCTCTCGTTGCTATACAGAGCAAGTTCCAGATAGTTTTCAAACAGACTAAATAATCAGGTTTGCTAAATGGCAACATCTCAAACAGAAGTCAAATCACAAGCCATAGAGTTGTCAACAGAGGCGTTTGAGGCCTTTTGTGACGACATTTCCGGTATGTTCGGTGTGGATATGGAGTGCAGCCGGCAGAAAGTCTGCGCCGAGACTATCGAGGGGCTTAAGAAACGCTTTAGAAAGCTTGTAGCTGTCAACTCTGTCAAGGCTGAAGGTGCGTTAGGCGGAACTTTCCAATTAGTGTTCGACCAGGAGGGATTATTTACCCTGGCCGGTGTTATAGTTATGCTGCCGGAGAAAAGAATTCTGGAAAACAGGAAGCGCGGCTCAGCCAAAGAGGGCGAGGATATGAGTGATGCGTTAGCAGAAGCGGGCAATATGCTGGTCGGGTCCTGGGATAGGGTCTTTCGTGAAAGATTAGACGGCCACGGCCATTTTGTACAAACCAGCACCTTTATTGGTAACCCCTGGGACAAGCCAGAGGAAAAGATAGGCCTGGCCGGCGATGAAGAGTTTGTGTTTGTTCCATACGAAATGACAATCGCTTCCTACCCGGCTTTCAATTGCGGTGTTATTTTCCCAAAGACAATTTTTGACGGCACATTCGAATCTGAGAGCGAGCAAGCCGACCCTGCTGAAGAAGAAGCTCAAGAGAAAACTGAGGAAAAAGCCCAAGAGCAAAGAGTAACTGCGGAAAAAACAGATTCTGAAGAACCTAATACAGCCCCAAAAGGCGATAGTGAAAAAACTAAGCCGCAAGAACCTGCCGTTGAAAAGGCCTCTATCGAGAAACCCGCTGCTGAAGAAAATAATGCTGAAGCAGCCGCCAAGACAAAGAGCAAGGACATTGATACAGATGTCTCGGATAGTGCTGTTGAAGAAAAAGAGGTAACAACAGATGGGAGTAAAGAGCAGCCGGTTTCCGAAACCATTCGGAAAATAGCCCGGTCCCCTGCGGTTCTTCCGGGAGAGCCGGTCTGTCCCGCAACAGCAGAAAACCCGGCACCTGGTAATACCAGCGTATCTTTAGCAATATGCGCAAAAGACATTATGCAAAAAGATGTTGTCTGGGCCGGTCCGGATGATAGTGTCCAGCAGGCTCTCACAAAGATGCAGCAGGCAGATGCAGGTTTTATGATGATAGGCCGGGATGAGGTACTGGAAGGTGTCGTATCAAAGTCCGATATAACAGCAGCAGTCAGTATCTATCTGCGGCCTGTATTTGCGAAATGGCGCAGGCCGCTGGATGACGCTACACTTCAAATCAAGGCCAAATGGATAATGAGCAGGCCGGTTCACAGCATAAAGCCAGACACGTTACTTGTAGCCATAATGGAAAATATGTGCCAGCTTGGCCGGCGTGCTTTGCCCGTTGTGGACCAACATGGTAAAGTGCAGGGCTTAGTAACGGTATTTGACATTTTCAAAGCGTTGCTAAATAGCGATGAGGATATTTCCATTGTGGGTAAGACGCTCCAGGCACCTGCACTGGTATAAACATTGTGTGTTATTTTGGCATAAAGGTACAAAATGCAAAACAGCGACAAACTCACAGGACTTACAGAGCAGCCGGCTTCAGCGACAGAAACGCAGCAAGCTACTGTTATTCCTGAAGAAGATGTGCCGCTGGTACTGGATTTTGTTACTGAGGCTGGTGAGCACCTTGAATCCGGCGAGGCGGGCCTACTCGAACTTGAGAGCAAGCCGGACGACAAAGAGATAATCAACCAGATATTTCGAGCATTTCACACCATAAAGGGGCTGGCTGGTTTTTTGAACCTCACTGAGATAGGCTTGCTGGCACATTCAGCGGAAAATCTGCTTGACCTTGCTCGTAAAGGTGAACTGATACTGGCTGGCGAAAATACCGACGTTGTCTTTGAATCAATTGATATGATGAAAAAGATGATTGCCGGACTGGCCGAATCAGTGGAGGCCGGCAAAGCTGTACCTGCGCAGAAACGCCTGCCGCAGTTGCTGGCAAAATTGAAAGCTTCTGTGGAAGCCCAAACTCTTGCTGCTTCTTTTAACACATCCCAGACCCGGAAAAAGGACAAAGATCTGGACAGGATTTTGGTCAACGAAGAAGAACCTCTAAGAGCAGGAACCGAGGACCCGCCTGAAAAGAACCGTCGCAGCAATGTAGCCCGTCGCAGTGGTTTAGACCGCAGAGTGGGTGCTGTGGACGAAAAAATAAAGGTCAGCACCACTCGTCTCGACAAGCTGATAAATATGACTGGCGAGCTGGTCATTGCCCAATTGATGGTTACCGAAGAAATAAACACAACTCTCCTCTCCGAACACGACCTGAATCGTAAAGTTGCCCATCAAAGCAAAATCGTCCGTGAACTGCAGGAATTGTCGATGTTAATGCGGATGGTTCCGGTTCATGGTGTGTTCCAGAAAATGACCAGACTGGTCCGTGACCTTTCACACAAAGCCGGTAAAAATATAGATTTTATTACATCGGGTGAAGAAACAGAACTCGATCGTACCGTAGTTGACAAAATTGCTGATCCTCTTATACATATGGTGCGTAATTCCGTCGACCACGGCATTGAATCAACAGAAGAGCGTATCAAGGCAGGGAAGAATCCAACCGGACGAGTCGAACTGCGCGCATACCACCAGGCCGGAAACATTGTCATCGAAATCGGGGATGACGGCAAAGGTCTCGACAAAGAACGTATTTTGAAAAAGGCTGTTGATAATGGCATTGTCGAGGCCAGCCAGGAGCTGAGTGACGAAGAGATATTCAAATTGGTTTTCCACGCTGGCCTCTCAACAGCTCGGAAAGTAACAAGTGTATCCGGACGTGGCGTGGGTATGGATGTTGTCAAAAAGAACATCGACTCGCTGCGCGGCAAGGTTGATATTAGTTCAACGTCCGGTAAAGGGACTACCTTCACTATTTGTCTGCCATTGACACTGGCGATAATCGACGGCTATATCATTAAGATATGCAGCGAGCGTTATGTTATCCCGATAAATTCGATAGTACGCAGCTTTAAGCCAACCGCCGAGCACCTCTGGTCTGTGCAGAACAGGGGTGAGATAGCGATGGTCCACGGAGAACTAATACCGTTGGTGCGTCTCTACAGGTTGTTTGGCACTGTCCCAACTACCGAGGATGCTGCCCAATCATTACTGGTTGTAGTAGAAGAGGACGGCAGGAGGTGCTGCCTGCTCGTGGACGAACTGCTGGGTCAGCAGCAGGTAGTGATAAAAAGCTTAGGTGATGGCTTAGGGGCAGTAAAGGGCGTTTCCGGCGGAGCAATTATGGGTGATGGCAGAGTGAGTATGATTCTCGATATCCCCGGCCTGGTGAAATTGGCTCAGGCCTAATTATTTCTCGATGGTTTATTTGTGATGCAGACATTAACCGTACAAAATGTGGTTTTGAGTGAAAGTGATTTTCGCAAAATCAGCTCTCTGGTCTACGAGCACTGCGGGATTAATCTGCACGCCGGCAAAAAGGAGTTGGTTCGTGCCCGGCTGGCAAAACTGCTGCGTCTGGGCAATTTCAGAACATTTTCAGGTTATATGAAGCATGTGTTTGGGGACAAAACAGGAAGGGAATTTTCACTACTTATCGATTCGCTCAGTACAAACCTGACAAGTTTTTTCCGTGAGGGACAGCATTTTGAGTTTTTGCAGGACAAATTCTTGCCGGCATTGCTGGAGCGAAAACAAAAAAGCTGTAACTTCAGAATACGCGCCTGGAGTGCAGGCTGCTCATCCGGAGAAGAGCCGTATTCGATGGCGATCACTTTGCTCGAAGCCGTTCAGGGCTGTGGCCGATGGGACGTCAAGGTCCTGGCTACGGATATCTCAACAAGTATACTCGGAATCGCTCAAAATGGTATCTATGATAAGGAACGGATTGCGCCTGTTCCGCCGCTGCAAAGACATAGATATCTGGCGCCACATCGTGTAAATGGACGGAAAGTATTCGAAGTTAATAAGAGCTTGAAAGATGTTGTAATCTTTAAGTATCTGAATTTGATGAAAGATTGGCCGGTTAGAAGTCCTCTGGACTTTATCTTTTGCCGTAATGTGATGATATATTTCGATAAGCCCACACAACAGCGACTGATAAACCGCTTCTGGAATTTGCTGGATTCTGGAGGAGT
>CAJVYN010000148.1 GCA_913009355.1 uncultured bacterium
TTTTGTTTTTTGAATGATACGGCGACCACCGAGATCTACACTCTTTCCCTACCCGACGCTCTTCCGATCTATACCAATCCTTTCCATTCTTATCCACCCCGATGGAGGTATAATTCCCTGTAGAACCATTCATATAAGCTGCCCAGGCCGCAGCTTCTTCTGGAGTACCAGTAAGGGTATTCACGGTTATCATGGCGTCAGCACCCACGTCCTCACAAAAGATCATATGCTCATCGGTGCCGTATTTATTATCACTGTCGTTCCAGCCGCTGTATGTCCTCAACGGTCTACTCGCATAAGGGCCAATGCCGTCGGTCCAGTGATATTCATGTGCTAAACATCCTCCCGGAAACCGCAGGATGGTAATACCTTCGTCCTGTGCAAAATTTACCACTGCGGGAACGGAATTGTAATTAACGGTATCCCAAGCACCAAAGCCCGTGCTTACAGTGCTATTCCATCTTGCGGTAACCTCCAGGTTGTTCCCGTAAATCAGGGGATTTATAGCGGCAGTCTTGCCGGCCTCAATGTTTATAGTAGCAGCAGGGGACACGCCAGGGGTCATCAGCAAAACAAGTGAAATCAATAAAATACCAATAAAACACTCTCTCCAATTGCACATAGTCTCATCTGAAGTTTTCACAACCCTGTTCCTTTCTAATTGTTATTATGGCAGCCGTTCAGGCCTTATGTGGCCCTGAGCGCATTACTTACACGCCCAGCAGCAAACCAGTGGCAGATTTATCCAGTCTGCATTATATGTATCTTACTGCTGTTTGTCAAGGCATATTTTAAGATTAGACGACGAGCTTTCGAGTGGAGGGCTTCTCTCGTACGGCAATGTTTGTAACAACCAAGGTGAGCATCTGTCGGTGGGGCCGCCCCCCGGACAACTTTATCTCAGGGGCATTGCAGAGTCTCTAATCATATTCAACAGCATTTTCTTAGCTGCCGGCTCCGTTTCAAACTTGGAACCGACCAGGAGTTGGCAGAACAATACTGTCCCTTTCCCTATTCTCTTCTCTATCATTAAAGGGCTGTAGGACATATCAAGCTGGGGGTGCTCTACGGGCATCAGCTCGGTTTTTGCCAGGCCGTTGCCGATGTGCGAGAGAACGATATCGTCTTTGCCGAATTTCAGCGGGAACAGATACGCATTAGCCACGAATGTATCTTCATTCCACCATTCCAAATCGTCCTGCTCGATACCCTGAAAAACAGGGTGCTCAGGGATAACTATATCCGCCCGGTCGCTGTGACGGACCAGGTTGCGTGCCCACGGCGACCAGTACGGCGCAGTTTGTCTCTGAACCTTAATCCCCATATCGAGCAGGTCCTTAGTGTATTTATCGGGGTTCTGCTCAAGTATTATCAACTTTCCTCCCCGCTGACAGAAGTCAGCTAAAGTTTGCTTATAACCGGTTACCTGCCGGTCAAATGAGAAAGGGCCGAGCACAAGGGGCACATTAACATCAGAAAAATCTATAGCGGAAAGCTCTTCAATGAATCTACAATCCACTAATTTCTCAAGTCCGCCCAGCAGACCAGCAGGGTCATAAACATTTACTCTAAGCTGCTTATCTTTTTTCAACGGCTCAAAAAATCGCAACCCGATTTCATTCTCGGCAATGCAGACACCATTATAAAAAACTTTCAATTCAAGTTCCTTTTTGCCGGCTGAGCGCACCGACACAGGCAGTTTCACAGGAATCTCTACGCTGTCGTGGTACTTCACGGTCGTTTTCGTTTCAAAAATGACTGTCTCTGCGCCTTTGAATTTCATCTGGATAGTTATCGGCAAGGCACGGGGCAGTAATACGTTTTCATGAAAAACACGGACAGTGCCCTGTAACGTATCATCAGTATAGAGGTGTCTGGACCAGCATTCCAGCTGGATATGTACGGGAGCCATTACTTTGCGGTACATTTTCCAGATAGGTTTTTCTCCCAGTGCGGTTTTACCATTGCCGAATGGGTCGAAAAACCAGGTATATTGGCCGAACGGAATATAGCCCGACACTGTTGTATCGTCTCGTCGAAACCGCCACATCGCTTCGGCATACTCCTTGAGAATGAATGCCTGCAGCGAAAGGCTGCGTTGGGGTGAATTGTGAAATAGCGGGGCTAATCGCTGGGCTGTAACCCTGCGCTGACGGTAATCCTGCAGAAATCTGCCGTCGGGGCCGGTGTAAGCGGCTACGCTTTCGACATTGATGTACGGCTGGGCCAGCATATCGTTCTTCCGAACGTACGGCTCTAAATTTCTAAGGTCTCTCAAAGTCTCTACATACCAGCCGCCGTACTGATGCCTGTCATCTACGTCTCCTGCAATCTGGTGAACAAACTCCGTTCCGTCACCGCCGGAATTAGCCACAATCGGACGGTCGTCTATCTGCCGTAATGCGTCGCTCCAGCGCTGCATAACAGCTGTAAATTGAGGCGCAAGGCCAATGTCACGCTCGGATGATACAATCATCTCATTACCCAGGCACCACATTACAATTGACGGATGCCTCTTGTATTCGGCGACAACTGCGAGCATCTCCCTTTCAGCGTTTTCCAGGAATTCCTCACGGTCGAATGGATAGCAGCCGATGGAGCCGTAAATAGCCGACTCAAGTATTACCATAATACCCTGGCGGTCACATTCGTCCAGCCATGCGTGGGTCGGCGGTGCCGTGTGAAATCGGATTATTTCCACCCCTAATTCTTTGAGTTTTCCGATATACGATCTTATATATTCCCGGTCCTGCGGTACAAGGGTATGGGGCGGACCGTTCTGTCCACGAAGAAAATAGGGAACCTGGTTTATATAAAATTCAGAATTGCGAATGGAAATATCAAAAAACGAAACCGGCTGTTCAATTACCTGCAATGTTTCACCCGACCTGCTCAGAGATGTCCGTAATTTATAGAGATATGGCGTTCTGGGATGCCAGGGTTTTGGTTTTTTCGGCCGCAAAACGATTGGGTTCTGCTCTTTACTTGCGGATTCAGCAACCTTTTTACCGTCTGCGTCAAAGAGTTCACAGATAACTTCTGTATTGCTTGAATCTCCGTGTAAAACCGGCGAGACCTGTATCTTTGTTAGTGATGAAGATATATCAGGTGTCTGCATCCAACTAACCCTACGTTGAACCAGCCATACATCGCGCCAGATACCACCTGCAATGAGGGATGCTCCTGTTCCCATCGGTATGGGCCAGCGCTTATAACGACGGCTTTTAGAAAACGGCCCGGGGTTTTCAATTTCCGGCAGTAATTCCAGGCTGGTTTTGTCGATTACTTTGACGGCTAGAATATCACTTCCATCACGGCGCAGATTAGTTAACGGGGCCTCGAAAGGCGTATATGCACCCAGGTTGGTTTTTACTAATTTGCCGTTCAGCCAGACCTGGCAGGAAGCTGATATGCCTTCAAATTTCATGCTCAGGGGCCCTTGCGGCAGAGGTTCTGATAAAACCTTAAAATACCATCCGATTCCGTTGGGCTCGTCGAGCATAACCGGGTACATATCCTGATATTCAGACGGAACGTTTTCTATATCATTCCATCCATACGGCAGGTTTACAAGAACAGCCGGTTTCGGAATCATCCCGTTTCTTAGAGAATTTTCGTCATAGTCGTCCGTATATAATGGCGAGAGAAAATACCAGTTGTTATTGAATTTTTTTCTGCTGCTGTCGGTGTAGAGCGCTGTCTCAGAGTCTTTTCTCGCATGTGCAGATGTATCGCTTTCATCCGCTCCGGTTTTTTTCAATTCCAATCCGTCAATCCATAGTACCGAATCGGGAGTTTTAAGTTCTATACGGGTATGGGAACGCTTGGCTCTGTTAAAACTGTCTGATGATAACTGTATGGTAAACTTCTTCCATTTCTTCCCGACTGTAACATCCTGATATTTGTATCTGGGCTTGTTATCATCCGGCTCATATATGATGTAAAGCCGCACTTGCGATTCCTGCCGGCTTGATTTCAGCCGGCACGTGAACTCGTAGGTTGTATTCGGGGAATAATCAAGTGCTGGAAACGAGTTTATATTAACGCGATAGAGACTATCCTTGATTCCGGTAGTGTCAATTTTTAAGCTGTAACGACCCGTCCTGAAACCTGAATCAGCATCGAACAGGGCGGTAAAATGCCTGCGGGAGGATGTTCTTTTATTATCGCTAACGTTCATATAATAGCCCTGCTCAGGGTTACTGTAAAAACGGACTAATCTACCCTTTTTAATTGAGGATACGATTTTTTGAGCGCCGGGGTCTATTTCGAAATCAGGCACCTTAAGAAGATTTTCTCCGCCTGCTGCCAGAAGAGATGGTACCGCCATAAGATATGGCAACATCCAGAAAACAGCCGCTGCCGGTAAAATAGTTCGCTTCATACTCATAACCTTTTCCCTTCTTTTGATTCTTTGCCGTATGCTTTCCGGAGAACAGATCATCTGTCTTTCACATATAAAACTGATTGTATTGATAGGGAAGCTTTTTGCAAATTTTTTTATCGCAGAGCAGGCAGATACGTTCTAACTAAAGACAGGGAAAAATTCCTTGTCTGTCGGGCTGGTAATAGGGTATAATGATTTGTAGTTCGTGATTCGTGGTTTGTTTTCAGGAGTAGGTATGTCAGGTCATTCGCACTGGGCAGGAATAAAATATAAAAAGGCGGTCAACGACGCCAAACGCGGCAAAATATGGAGCAAATTAGCTCGAATGATAATAGTTGCCGCCAAGGCCGGCGGCGGCGACCCGTCTGCGAATTTATCTCTGCGATATGCAATCGACAAGGCCAAAGCGGCTAATATGCCCAAGGATACAATCGAAAAAGCCGTCAAAAAGGGAACCGGCGAATTAGGGCCTATCCATTTTGAAGAAGTGCTCTACGAGGGCTATGGGACCGGCGGGGTGGCTATTATGGTCGAGGCCCTGACGGACAACCGCAATCGAACCGGCCCTGAAATCAAAAAAATATTTGAAAAGCACGGCGGCTCATTGGGCTCAAGCGGCTGCGTGGCCTGGATGTTCAGCAAAAAAGGGCTTATTACCATTAACACCGCCAATACCGGCGAAGATGAACTGATGGAAATTGTTCTGGGAGCAGGGGCGGACGATATGCGAACTACAGGGGATATTTACGAAATAACCTGTCAGCCGGGCGCCTATGAGAAGCTAAGAGCAGCCCTGAAAGAAAAAGACATAGCCACCGAGGTAGCTGAGATTTCGATGGTGCCTGCCAATACAGTGCCAGTCGATGATGCTGCAGCCGCCGGTAAAATAATTACTCTGATGAATGCCTTCGAAGACCACGACGACGTGCAAAACGTATATGCAAACTTTGACATACCCGATGAAATCATATCTCGTATCTCATAAAAATAGGGACAGACTCATAGCTGTTTTTATTGTCTGAAGTTCTCATTTGGTTATCTTCTTAACTTTGCAGCGTCGGCCTTGCCAGTCAAAATAAACTAAACATCATCTTTTAACATCTTGATGATGTGCTTGGCAAGAGTGTCTTTTATCTCCCTGTGCCTTGGAATTGGTTGTGAAACTTTCGTTCTCGGATTCTGATACCAGTCGTGTCTTCCTCCATGCCTGATGAGAACACAACCCGTCTTTTCCAGGTTCTTTATTAAATCCCTTCTCTTCACGATATTTCCAGTTCAGCGACCCTTCGAACACACTCAATAGTACCACTTGTTAATTCGGCATATATGTCTCTTAGGTTCTCCTTAAGCTCTTCCATAGTTTGACCCTGTGTCATATAATCCGGATATTCTTCCAGATATCCAAGCCACATATCGTCTTCTTTCCAATATAGATATTTTTTCATTTCCATATCTTATCTCCCTGGGACCGTTTTATACAATAGATATGATAATTATAGCCAAAAACATCCCTGTTGGTCAAGTATTTTCCGCCGTTTTTGGTAACCGGTCAGTTATGGGAGATCGGAAGAGCACACGTCT
>CAJVYN010000149.1 GCA_913009355.1 uncultured bacterium
TCTATACTATTGCTATGCACGTCTGCTCCGATATAATATGTAGTACTCATGAGGGCTCCTTTCGTATAAGGGTTAATAATCTACCAAATTATACTTGAGGATGCCCTCTCTTCATATCTTCACAGATGGACACAGATAATATGCGACATAATAAATCCTAAGCTCTAAATCCTAAACAAATTCAAATCTTCAAAATACAAAATTCAAAAATTGTAAAGCCACGAAAAGGCTCAAAATTCACAAAAAATTATGACGGGATTACAGGATGATAATGAAAAAACAGGTCTATATCCTGTTATCCTGTCTCTTCTTTTTTTAGACACAGATTAACACAGATTAACACTGTTTTTTTTACCACTAATTTTATTCGTGTCCATTCGTGTAATTCGTGGCTAAGTTTTCTTTGTTTTTCGACGCAGATTACGCAGAGGAATTTTTAGACAGGATTACTGGATAGGAAAAAGCTAAAAACTTAAAGCTGAAGGTGTAAAACCACAGTGTAAAATTCAAAAGATGATTAACAATGCGGTAAAGTAAGCTTCCTCCATGGCAAAGTAAGTTTACTTTATGATTGTGCACTCTGGGGAGAGGCTAAGTCAATTTACTCTGAGGTTAAGTCGATTTACTTTACGCCTGCGCACGCTGCGCAGAGGCTAAGTCAATTTACTTTATGACTAAGTCGGTTTACTTTGCCTCTAAGTCAGTTTACTTTGTCGCTACGCACGCTGCGGAATGGCTAAGTTAGTTTACTTTATGACTAAGTCAATTTGATTTGTGGCTGGGCAAATTGGATTTTGGGGCTTGAAACGCGTCTTTTGGGTCGCTAAGGCAGTTTTTGCTTATTTTAACGGCCTTTATATGTTATTATAGGACAGAAGTTTAGATATCTGCGTTAGTGGTCTGATCTTACCAAGAATTTTTGAGGAGGTAGAATAATGAAAGATGTAAGAACAACAATTTGGGTAATGAGGGTGTTTTTGTTGTTTGTCACATGCTTTATTTCAAGTTCAGTAAGTTATGGTGCTCTTTATGATTTTGAGGGGGGTGTTGTGGAGCATATACTCATTGTTGAACCTTTTGCAAATGGAAACTATACTCTAAATCAAAGAGTAGTCTTTGTTAATAACAATAATGATTCTCAAATGGTTTGGGGTATCGACCAAAGTAGTATGGTGACTTCGCTTGTCGCCTTTGAAAGCAGTCAATTGCAAAAAGAAACACAACAATTCTCATTGACACTCGACCCTGGTGGTTTCGGAACACAACCTTTTAATCTCCCCGTTACTGTATCTATGAATTCTTCGAGCTACGCCTTTAAAGACACGTTGGGACCATTTTCGATTATTGATGATTCACTTGAATTTTTTATGGGTTCTCAAACAAATGTGCTTCCATGGGAAATGAAATTACAGGTCCAATTTGAAGTCGAGGGAAAATCTTATGTTTTTGATTTAACAAGAGTATTGGACCAATATCGAGCTTATTCGTATCACCGTTTTGATGATCAAGAGTATCCAGAAGGGCTAGAACTGTTTTTAGGCAATGTTTCCGGTTCTCTTAACTTCTCGGATTATTCGAGTGATAGATTAAAACTTTTTGACCTGTACGTCCAAGATGTACTCGTTGAATTTTACCTCACAGATACAGTCGTCCGGGTATATGGTGGATGGAATGGGAGTCCCGTCCCTGAACCAGCCACGCTCTTTTTGCTTGGGTTAGGTACGCTAATGTTGAGAAAGAAACAATAAATCCTTTTTGAAAGAGTGCAAAATGGTACGGCATATAACTCGTAAACAAACGTGGGCAGGTAATGAGATAATTCAAACTGACACAGGCTTGCTCGCTGACAAGATATGGAAGGCTCAATTGAGAAATTATCCAACCGATTTGCTTAGCCTTATACGGAAATTGCTTCTTGCGAAAGTACCAGACTTGGGTGAAAAGTTTAATCAAGCTGGTTTGTACTTTGGCTATCGTGTAGGAAATCGTAAAGACAAAGCCTACATTTACGTTCAAAAGAAAAACCTTATCATTGACTTATGTATAAGTCCTAATTTTACAACAGAAGTAAAGCAAGATGGTCTTGAAGTGAAGCATCGAAATAATTTCCAAGGAAAGGATGACTGGTTGACAGGTTGTCGAATACCGCAATCAACATTGGATCCGAAACCTGCTGTGAAATGGTTGTGCAAGGCCCTTGAAAAATGATAATCATTTCAACGATACGATCATGTCCGAATCATTCACAATTTTACTGCTTGGCTTGGGTGGTTTAGCCCTTCGACGTTGCTCAGGACAGGCGGGGGCTAAATGATAAGGAAAACCCCTGGATTTAATTGACTATCGATAATTGATTATTGTCCCCGCTTTCGCGGGGATGACAATATTATTTGGTTGAGATTGCCACGTCGCTTCGCTCCTCGCAATGACGAAAGAGCGTCGTCGTGCCGACGACGGCTAAACAACCTTGAACTGTATAAGTATTTATGGTAATAACTTGCTGCGAAATGAAAACTAAAATAAAACAATTATTGCTCACGGTGGTATTTGGTATCTGGCTTGTCAGCGCCGCCTCGGCGGGTCTGGCAAAACGAATTGATGGTATCATCAGCCAATCGTCCCAGAAAAAGGTTCAGTTCTCCATCCATATCATAAAAGCGAATTCCGGCAAAACGGTATATAGCCATAACGCAAATAAAGCATTGGTGCCGGCCTCGAATATGAAAATAATCACTACCGCAGCGGCACTGAAATATTTAGGCCCGGATTACGAATATAAAACAGAAGTCGGGCTTTGCGGTGATACGCTGATAGTGAAAGGAAGCGGCGACCCGTTATTAGGTGATAAAGTTACCGATGCTAAATACGGCAGGGACGCAGGGTGGATATTCGAGGATATAGCGGCGAAATTAAAGCAAAATGGCATAAAGGCCATCAGGGATATTATTGTCGATAGCAGTATATTTGACGATGAGCGGGTTCATCCGAACTGGCCAAAGAAAGAGCTGAACCGCTGGTATGCCTGTGAAGTGAGCGGTTTGAATTACAATCGCAACTGTATAGATATTACTACTAAAACTGCAGGCGGAAGAGTAGATGTTTTTATCGAGCCGGAAACGGATTATGTGGAGATTATTAACAAGGTCAGGCCAATACAGAAGGGCAAAAGCGCCGCAGGGGCCTACAGGGGCCAGCAGCCCAACAAAATTATCGTTCGCGGCAAATGTAAAAAGCAGGTAGGGCCATTTGCCGTTGCGATTGAGAGGCCCGCTGCGTTTTTTGGGTTTTTATTAGCGGAGAATTTAGCCAGGGCGGGGATAAATACAGAAGGCCAGCTCATAGAAAAAACACTGCCCTTGGATTGCAATGTCAGGATACTTGCTGAATACGGTACGCCGATAGCGGATTGCCTGGCACGGTGTAATAAGGACAGCTTCGGACTGGCGGCAGAAGCTCTGCTTAAAACTATTGCTGCATATACCAATGCGGATAAAAAAAACGGTGGTTGGGCAGCCGGCAGGAAAGCAATTTCGGAGTATCTGCTGGGGCTTGGTATCGGCAAAGATGAGTTTTATATCGATGACGGCAGCGGATTGAGCAGTAAGAATAAACTCAGTGCATATATTATAACAAAGGTATTATTCGACGTTTATAAAAGTAAAGATTGGGTGCTCTATAAAAACTCGCTTGCGGTAGGGGGGATAGACGGGACAATCGGAAAGTATTTCAAAGAAAAAAAATACAAGGGTAAAATCTTTGGCAAAACCGGATATATCGATGGCGTCAAGTCGTTCTCAGGGGTATGCAACAGTAGTGGGGGCGATTATATATTTTCCATTCTGGCTAATAACGCCAATGGACGCACACGCACGGCAATCAATGATATAGCAAAAGCAATTGTTGATAGTGAATAGTGCGTATGCGGCAAAATTGTGGGGAATAGTATTGACATTTCCCCATGATTCTGGTATGCTTATGTTAACTTACGCTGGCAATTTGCCGTGTAGGTGGTTATCCGGAGTATACGGCCGGTGAGTTACGGAGGTGCGGAAATGGTATCCTCAGGAGGAAAAAGCGTCCCGTCAGTTTGTCCGAAGACAGGTAAGCATCTCGGAGGCAACAGGAAACATCGCTGGTTGTTCTGGGTGTTTCCCATCGCTGGGTTATTGTCGCTGCTGTGGTTTCTGATTCGTGTTGTGCCGAAACCATCACGGGCGGCGTATCCGTGTCAGCGGATGGCAGTGCCGTTGGCCTCGGGCTTTGTGGTCTGGCTTCTGGGCTTGATTGGTTCAGTAGCGGCGTTTAGAAAAGCAAAACAGCGATTCAGCCAATCCTGCTATTTAGCGGCTGCCGTTTGTGTAATCATTGCAGTCCTCGCTATCTGGCTGCCGCTTTCCATAACCGATAGCAAACCTGCCATTGCCGGCGACCCAACCCCGAATTTGCCGATTGGCGATGCCAAAGGGATTCATCCCGGAAGGGTCGTGTGGGTGCATGACCCTAACGCCACTGATTGGGACGGCTACAATTCACCCGAACACTGGTTCGAGAGCGCTCATACCAACCAGGCGGTGGTGAATAATATGGTCTCGCGGGCTGTTCGCAGCCTGGCCGGCGAGAGTACGGATGCGGCGGCCTGGGATGCGATTTTCAGATACTTCAACAATAACAGGGGCAAGGGAGATATCGGGTATCAGCCGGGAGAAAAAATCGGTATCAAAGTCAATCTCACCCTCACCTACAACGCTAACACGGTTACGTTCGAAAAGTCGTCCGACAAGATAAATAACATCGATAATTCACCCCAGATGACTCTTGCACTGCTGCGGCAGTTAGTCAACATAGCGGGGGTCCAGCAGAGTGATATTACCATTGGTGACCCGACGAAGATAATGCCGAATTACTATTACAATATGCTGTATTCGGAATTTCCGAATGTTTGTTATATGGCCAATCTCGGTGGTTTGGGACGGACGCAGGCACAGTTTGACTATGATGTGCCGTTTTACTGGAGCACGCCAGACGCAGGCGGTAAAGTACAGGACTTTATACCGGTCTCGTTTGCCGGGGCGGACTATTTTATTAACTTTGCGATTCTAAAGAGCCATAACGACTCAGGCATAACGCTGTGCGCAAAAAACCATTACGGCTCGCTTCTGAGGAGCCCGACCGGTCGGCTCTGGGGTGCGCAATATAACTATTACAATCTGCACAATACTCGGGTGACAGAAACACCGGGGGATGGCTATTACCGTGCCCTGGTGGACCTGATGGGGCATCCTCAACTGGGCGGCAAGACGCTGCTTTACCTGATTGACGGCCTCTTCGCCGGCAAAAACTGGACGTCGGTACCGTACAAGTGGAATATGGAGCCGTTCAACGGCGACTGGCCTTCGAGTCTTTTTGTCTCTCAGGACCCCGTGGCTATCGATTCTGTTTGCTTTGATTTCCTCCGGACAGAATGGAGTGCCCCCCTTGACTATCCCCGCCTGTTAGGGACTGACGATTATCTTCACGAGGCGGCAGAGGCGAACAATCCACCTTCAGGAACGTTTTATGACCCCAACAATGATGGAGTTGGTCTGACGAGCCTGGGGGCTCACGAACACTGGAATAATTCGACGGACAAGCAATATTCCCGCAATCTGGGAACCGGCAACGGCATCGAGCTGGTAGCACTGCGGGCGGCAATCCCCGGCGACTTCGACGAAGACGGCGATGTGGACCTGGTTGACTTTTCGATTCTTGCTGACCAATGGATGCAAGCTCCCGGTCAACCATCCGCCGACATAGCACCTGAAATTCCGGACGGAGTGGTGGATATCTTAGACCTTGCAGTCTTTGTCGAAAACTGGCTTGCAGGCGTTCTATAATCTATAAGTATCGGATTTAGAAGCCATCCCAAAACCTCATTTGGTCTGCAAATGGCTCTTTTGTCGTCTGGACAAAAGTC